>JAPPLK010000075.1 GCA_028819435.1 Nitrospira sp. | reverse complement strand
AGAACGACACATTGAAGGAGACTGTCATGATCGTAAAGTCTTTTCTCGCGCCGATGGCGGTGCTGGCGATGCTCACAGCATGTGGTGGCGGCGGCGGCGGGGGCGGTCCGGCCTTTCCTCCGGTGCAGCCCCCTCCGCCACAGGTCGTTGGACCCCATGCCGTGACCGCTACCCATTTGGAGATGACGGACGACGTATTTACGGTCCGCGAGCCGGGACGGATGGTTCGGGATCTGGAGTCCAAGGACACACAGGTTTATGTCCGCACCCGGCGTGACGAGGTGGTGTGCGCAGGCGGGACGTCGTGCGTCTTCCCGGCCGGCCAGGACGGCGGGCGGAACGCACACGACGGCGTCTGGCACGAGCGGGGCAAAGAACGGGACGCCTCGATCGAGTTCCACAAGAACATCCTCGCGCAAAGTCTTCAGGCCGGACAGATCGGCGGTCTCCCGGCCTTCCGGGTCGACGTCACTAATCCGTCTGCAGAGGTCTACGGCGGGTGGGGAACCTGGAGCACCTTTTACGCCGTGTGGGAGCGGGACAGCCACAACACACTCGACCTGACCTGGAGTGCCGCCTTCGGCGGTCTCACTGACGCACGGCCGACCGCGGTGCAAGGCTCAGCCACCTGGCTGGGCGCGATGGTCGGGCGCACCCGCACGGACGGGGTGGAGGTGGAGGGCCTGTCGCGGCTCGTCTATGACTTCACAGGCCACTCTCTGGACCTGACGCTGGAGGGTATCGCGCCTTCGGACAGGGCTACCACCCGGGGCCAAAGCTATGGAGGCCCCGCCGGGTTCGCGTGGCAAGACCTGCCGGTCGCGGCCAACGGGACGTTCGGCCTGCCGACGGGCGGCAATGACCGCGCCGGGACTGACTTGCATCCCACACTGGGGCAGGTGGAAGGCGCGTTCTACGGACCCGCGGCTAGGGAGGCCGCGGGCGTGTTTGAGCGCGGTGGCGTCGTCGGGGCCTTCGGCGCCCGCCGCGAGTAGAGCGGAGCGGGGCTGATCCGACGCTTGGCCTCCCCGGGCCCTGGCCGTAACAGCCTCCGGCATCATTCTTCCTTCACGACTGACCCCGAATGCACGGGAATGGCTCCACATTTCCCTTTGTCTTCTCCCTGCGGTCGTGCTATCGTTTTAGTTTCTCACCCCTAGCCGAATAGTTGAGATCATGGACTGCGTTCTACGGGAAACACTGGAGCGAGAAGTCAAGCTCGAGACCGGCCATTCGTTTCGCCTGCCCCCTTTTCCGGGTGAGCCGCTTCCTCCCCGGTTGTTTACCTCCACCTACTTCGATACCGTTGATTTCAGGCTGGCCCGGCTGGGGGCAACCCTGCGTCGTAAGACCGAACAGAAACGCGTCACGTGGCAACTGAAACTCCCGAGACAGGCCACCCGGTTGGACGTGGAGATGGATTCCGGCCGCTCGTCCCCGCCGGCACCGTTGGAAGATCTCCTGTTTGCCCTGGTACAGCGTGAACCGTTGACGGCCATTGCGAAACTCCAGACCCGCCGTTCCGGCACCAGGGTTCAACACGATGACAAATCCATTGCCGACGTGGCCCTCGACCGCGTCAGGATTCTCAACGCCCGTCGCGTGGCCGGGCACCTGGGTGAGATCACCGTGGAACTCCGCTCAGGCAAGGGCAAGGACTTCACCTCAATCGTGAAAGCCCTTCGTGAAGCAGGAGCGCACGACGGAGATTCCCGTCCGACGGTGTTTCAAGCCTTAAACCTGAATGTTTCAGGGCCCTGTCTTGACGAAACCATACCCTTCTCGGAACGTCTCAAAACCATTCTGCAAAAACAACTTCGGGATATCCTGCTCCACGACCCCGGAACGCGACTCGGCAAAGACCCGGATGAACTCCACCAGATGCGCGTGGGAATCAGAAGGTTTCGAGCGCTCTTGCGCACGGTAAGAGTCTTACTGGAGCCGGAATGGTATGCGTCCCTGCAAGAGGAACTCCAGTGGCTGGGCGCGATGCTGGGCACGGTTCGGGACCAGGACGTCCTGCTTGAGCAACTTTATGCGGAAACCCGCGGCCTTCCCCCTGCCGAACGAAAAATTTTCGAACGCTTGTTGACCACGTTTGAAGCCCATCGTTCCGAAGCACGCCGGCAATTACTCAACGTCCTTCACAGCGATCGCTACCTGGACCTCTTGGGCCGCCTTGAACGGGCCGCCCAAGCCCCGACCTTGCGCGAAGCCCCCGAGAGTTCGCTGATGCACTTGGCCGCGCAAGAATTCAAACAATTGATCAAAGCCGGCAAGCGTGGCATTGCCGACTCTTCGGCTCACGAACTCCATCAACTGAGAATTTACACGAAACGGACTCGATATGCCGCCGAACTCGCGCTCGAACCCATGAGGAAACCCGCCATACGGTTCGTCCGGCAAACCAAACGGAACCAGGATATCCTGGGTCGCCACCAGGACGCCGTCGTCACGGAGGAGCGACTCCGGCAATTACTCCAAACGACCCGCGGCGTGAAAACCGCGTTTGCCATCGGGCAGGTCGTCGAGAGACTGCGTACTCGTCGCCACAAAACCAAAGTGATTTTCCCCAGGGAATGGGCAAAACTCAAAAAACGCGGCCGCGAGGTCTTCGCCCTCTGACGTACTTGAACGGATATGCCGCCCATCAAACCATCGACCACTGCTTCTCCGCCGGATCTCGACGATCCCAAGCTGTATTTGAATCGTGAACTCAGTTGGCTTCAATTCAACGCTCGCGTGCTCGAAGAGGCGGAAGATCCGGAGAACCCGCTGTTGGAGCGGGTCAAGTTTCTGTCGATTTTTTCGAGCAACCTGGATGAGTTTTTCATGATCCGGATCTCGGGGTTGCGAGAACAATTGTCCGGTGGAGTGCGTGAAGGCCCTCCGGACGGCATGACCACCTCGGAACAATTGGCGGCCGTCCGGCAGGAAATTCTTCGTCAACTGGCCCGTTTCTCGGACTGCTGGCAAAACGATATCCTGCCGAAGCTTAACGCCAGGGACATTTACGTGCTGCGCTACCATCAACTGCAACCGAAGCAACAACACTTGCTCCGCAGGTATTTTTCCAAAGAAATTTTTCCGGCCCTCACTCCCCTGGCCTTCGACCCGTCCCATCCGTTCCCCCATATTTCCAACTTGAGTTTGAACCTGGCCGTCGTGGGGAAGGATCCTGGGCGAGGCGACTGTTTCGCCCGCGTGAAAATCCCCGATATGTTCCCGCGTCTCGTCCGCATCCCCAACGAAGACATGGTCGACGAATCTGATCAATTGGGCTTGCCCGACTCGGCCGCCGACAACTTCGTCTGGATTGAAGACGTGGTCACCGCCAATCTCGATTTCCTGTTCCCTGGCATCACCATTCACGCCGCCTACCTCTTTCGCGTCACGCGCGACGCGGATTTCGAAATTGAAGAAGACGAGGCGGCCGACCTCCTGGCGTCGATTGAAGAACAGGTGGACAACCGTCACTTTGGCTCGGTGATCCGGTTGGAAATCGACCAGGCGACGCCCGATCATATCCGGGACATCCTGATCAGGAACCTCTCCCTGGCTCCGTACCAGGTCTACACGCAGGACCTGCCGCTGGGCCTATCCAAGCTCATGGAACTCACGCGCATCGATCGGTCGGATTTGAAATTCGCCCCGTTCGTTCCGGAGATCCCGGACTCCCTCAACAAGAAGGAAAGCCTGTTCTCAATCATCCGGCGCGGCGACGTCGCGCTGTACCACCCCTATGACAGCTTTACCCCGGTCGTGGATTTCGTACGCGAGGCGGCGAGCGACCCCAACGTGCTGGCGATCAAACAGACCCTCTATCGAGTAGGAGCCAATTCCCCGATCGTCGAGGCGTTAATGGACGCGCGAGTGAACGGGAAACAGGTCGCGGTCCTGCTTGAACTCAAGGCACGCTTCGATGAAGAGAACAACATCGAATGGGCGCGGAAACTGGAAGACGAAGGCATTCACGTGGTCTACGGCGTCTTTGGGCTGAAGACTCACGCCAAGATGTGCATGGTCATCAGGCGCGACGAGGACAGCATTCGGCGGTACGTCCACCTCGGCACGGGCAATTACAACCCGGTGACGAGCCGGATGTATACCGACCTCAGTTTCTTTACGTGTGACCCGGCCATGGGAGCGGACGTGGCCGACCTCTTCAACGCGTTAACCGGGTACTCCCGCAAGAATTCCTATGCGAAACTGCTCGTCGCGCCCCAATTGATGCGGGACCAGATTCTGGAGCGGATTGAGCGGGAGGCACAACGGCACAAGGAAAAGGGAGACGGGTACCTGGCGTTCAAGATGAACGCGCTCGTGGACACGCAATGCATTCAAGCCCTCTGTCGAGCATCCCAGGCCGGCGTCAAAATCGACCTTCAAGTGCGAGGGGTCTGCGGACTTCGTCCCGGGATTCCCGGAATCAGTGAAACCATCGCCGTGACCTCGGTCGTCGGTCGATTCCTGGAACACGCGCGGCTCTATTATTTTCGTAACGGCGGGCAGGAAGAACTCTTTCTCGGAAGCGCCGACCTCATGCCCCGTAACCTGGACCGGCGCGTGGAACTCCTGTTCCCGATCGAATCCCCGCACCTTCGGAAGGTCCTGGTCGACGACCTCCTGCAAGTAGCACTTCACGATAACGTCAAGGCCCGCCAATTGTTGTCGAACGGGGATTATACCCGTCTCCAACTCGAGCCCGAGCATGCGCCTCTCAGTTCCCAGGACTGGTTCCTGGAAAATTGGAAAAGCCGCGGCACGGGTGCGTAGCCACGCCATTCATTCTCGTTGCCCTTTTCTCCTGCTGCCTTTTGGACTCCAGCAGCCTTTTTCAGTTGTAGCGGCCATGTCCCGGGGCAAAGCCCGGGGCAGGCCTTATGCTGCTAACCGGCCGCTCCTCTCTGTAGTTGTAGCTGCCGCATCTGGATTTGTTTTCCGCACGTGATTAATGGTAAATAGTTCGCCAAAACGATTCACCTGAGCGTTGCGACCGTTGAGGTGCGACGATTTGGGGCACACCTTGGGAAAGGAAGAGCCGACAATGATCGAGAGCATGCAGGGAATGGGAGCGGCGGCTGTGGAGAAGCTCGGGAAATGAGGCTTGACAAACTAGATCGCCCAAGTTGCGTCCGCGTGACGGCCATGAGCGGTTCCGCGGGGGCACCCCGGCCGGGGGGGGCCATCCTCCCCCCCCTGAGAGTTCCCGTTTCGCCGCCGGGCGCCGCCGCGCTGCTGTTCCTGTCGCTGCTGACGCTCTCGTTCCCGAGCCTTGCCCCGCAGGCCTCCGCTACGGAGGTTCAGACCAATTGTCCTGGCCCGCGGACCGGGGACAAGAGAGCCACACGCGATCAGTGGCCCTATGAAAGACCAATGACCTATGAAGTAGACAACGTCTATGGAGTGGGATGCCTCGATGTGATGGTGTCGGAAGCCTATAAGGTGTCGGC
>JAPPLK010000011.1 GCA_028819435.1 Nitrospira sp. | reverse complement strand
TAATCGGGGATCAGAGGTTCCCTAAACGCTGTCAATTGGACGTGCGAGTCCGCTGCACGTCAGCGATTCCGTTCAGATAGTACCATACCCGTTGAGTCTCATCCATAGACTTCCCATCACCAGGACGGCAATCACCGCAAGCGCCGCGAAATCGGACCTGCGCATGTTCGAAACAAACAAGGGGCGTTGAACCTGTCCGGCCCCAAAGCCTTTGGATTCCAAGGCCATGGCGAGTAGATTGGTCTGGCGAAGGGTATGACCGATCAACGGCACGATCAACGGAGGGTACCGGCGGATCTTTCCACCCACGCCCTTTGAGTGCGCGTCCAACCCTCTTGACCGCTGGGCCTGAATCACGGCCCCGATCGAGCCGAGCAACGTGGGAACCCATCGAAAGGCGAGCGACAACGAAAAGCTCAGGGGACGGGGCACGCCCAATCGATTCGAGGACTCGCCCAGCTCTTCAATGGCCGTGGTCGACAAGAGCACAATGCCGCTGATGAGCATGGCATTCAGCCGCAGGCCCATACCCATCCCATACAGCACGCCTTCCTGCATGACGGTCAGCCCGCCCATCGTGAACAGCGGGGTGGTCCCCTCCACGAAGAAAGGCCAGAGCGCGATGCTGTACACAAACAACAGCGCCAGCAGGATCCAGATCTTTTTCAGATTGTGGAAACTGCGCGCCCAAAGGACCAGGGCCAGAACACCTGCGCAGAGCCCAAGCAAGTACACCGGATCTGAAAACATCAGGCTCAAGGAAAAGAGCCCGAGCAGGCAGAGGATTTTGGTCCGGCCGTCGAGCCGGTGCAGCCACGTCCGGGCGTCCACGTACAATGACAGGTTCATGACGCAGACCAGGCTTTTTGCACTTCCTCGACCGTCAGCAGCGTCACGCCCCACCGTTGGGTGAACCGGGTCAGGGCCGGCAACGCCAAGGCCGCCGACTGCACGAGCGCGGGGTCCGAGAACATTTCCCGCGTCGGACCATCCGCCAATATGGTGCCGTCCCGCATCAGCACGCACCGCGTCGCATAGTTCGCAACGATCCCCATGTCATGGGTAATCACGATGACGGTATGGCCTTGTTGGTTCAGCGTGCGCATCATGTTCATCATGCGAACCGATTCCTCCGCGTCGAGCCCGGTGGTGGGCTCATCCACGATCAGAATACGCGGCTTGGCGGCAAGGATCGAAGCGACCGCCACGCGCTGTCGTTCGCCTTTCGTCAGAGAAAACGGGTCCCGGTCCTCGGCCCCGGTCAACCCGACTGCTTGCAGTGCTTCGGTGACTCGCGCGTCGCATTCACCGGGTGAACAGCCCGCGTTCTCCGCGCCGAAGGCGATTTCCTTATGTACGGTTTCCGCAAAAATCTGATGGTCGGGATTTTGAAAGACGTATCCGACGATAGACGACAGCCCCCCGGTTTGTTGCGTCTCCTGTCCAAGAACCACCACGCGACCTTCCGACGGCAACAGGAGCCCATTGCATAATTTTGCCAGCGTGCTTTTTCCCGACCCGTTCTGCCCAAGAATCGCCACAAATTCCCCTGCCTGAAACGACACGGAAACCCGTGATAGTGCCGGAACGCCAAGCTGGTACTGCGCCGACACGTTGCTGAGTTCCAGCACGGTTGCGGGAGGCTCGGAACGGACCACGTCTGAATCCTGCTCGTGTGACTCCGGTGCGACGATGCTCAGACCAAGCGTATCTGCCAAGTGCCATGCCTCTTCAACCGTCGCCGGCAAGACCTGAACGCCCTTGCCTTGGAAACAGGCTGCCAACGGATATGGATTCAGGCCGTATCGTTCAGCCAAATCAGGCTGACCGAGCAGTTCGCGGGGGATACCTTGCCACACCATTTCTCCTTGATCCAGCACGCACACCCGGTCCGCTTCCATGAGGTCTTCGATCCCATGTGTGGCGATAATGATGGTGATCCCCTTGGCTTTCAGTTCTGTCAGGAGCCGGAGAAACTGCCGTCTGCCCGCGGGATCAAGATCGGTCAGCGGTTGGTCCATGACGATCACCCGGGGTTCCCGGACCAGGACCGATGCCACTACCAGGCGCTGCCGTTGCCCGCCCGACAAGGAAAACGGATCACGCCGTTCCAGACCCGGCAACCCGACCAGATCGAGCAGGCATCGCACGTGCTCGTGGAAGGACGCTTCATCGGTCACGTCATGCGTGACTCCCTGTGCTTCCAGGGCGCATCGAAGTTCCGCCTCCACGTTGGTCGAGACCAGTTGCGTTTCGAAATCCTGAAACACCATGCCGACGCCGTTCGCCTGTTGCCACACCGGAGATTGCGTCGTGGATTGTCCGTGGACCATCACCGTGCCGGTCCATTCGCCCCGGATAAACTGCGGTACCAGCCCGTTCAAGGCATAGCAGAGTGAAGTTTTCCCTGATCCGCTCCGGCCCATCAGCACGACCAATTCTCCACGTTGAACGTCCAGGGACACGTGTTTGAGCACGGGATGCTCCACATGCATCGGGCGAAACGTCACGTCCTGAATGGAGACGGCCACGGACCCGGCTTTCGCCCGTGGTAACGACGCTGAAGGCAGAAGATCTCCGGAAGGCTCTTGCTTCTCTCCGACCGCACCCATGAACGTCAGGTCACGGTAATACAGGTTCCATTGTTTGATTCGCGGATAGAGGAACAACAGCAACGGCGGGCCGAGCAACGTCGCCATCACGAGGTTGTTCAAAAAAATGGCGGGAAACAAGAGCCAAAACGGGAGCAGACCCAACAGTTCCACGCCCCAACTGATCGTGGCGGCACATACCATGGATGCAGCAGCACAGATGATCACGTATTCCAGGCCCTGCCTCCAGGAACGCACCACGGGTTCCCGCCCCGACGACAACCACCCCAGGTTTCCCCACAACAGATAGGGCACGTACCCGTAGAGAAAATTTCCCAGGAACCCGAAGAAACTGGCCGGACCCAGCGTGCCGAAACAATCTCCGATCACGTTGCCGATTCCCGCGCCCCACGCCGCGGCCGGACCGAAGAGCAACGAACTGACGATGGGAATGACGTTCGCCGGCCTCAATTCCACAAAGCCGGGGATGATCGGAATCCCCACCTTGAACGGAATCAGCACGGCCGCATAAATCGCCGCAATCTGCGCGGACAAAACCAGCAGCCGGGTATCCTGCCAAACGTGCCGCAGTTCCCCATACCACCGCCACGGGTTCCAGCATGAGAAAGAGTTGTGCATTGGGGGCTTTAATTGGGGGGTAACAGGCGACCGCAGGCTTAATCGACTGGCAATGACTCAAAATGGGACTATGCCGTCTTCGGTGGTCGTTTACTGGCGTGTAAGACCGTGAAACCGATCACAGCCTCCCCTTCATAACGAACGATGACGTCATCATCGGTCATTTCGCTGTCAGTGGCATAGCTGGGCTTTTTAAAATTCACATACAGTGTGTCCGCTTCGGCATCAAACGTTAACCAGACGGCATGCTGTGGTGCACGATTAACGATGGGGATCAGCTTTAAGTATTCCTGAAAATCGGCTATGGCCATATCTGTCTCCTCTTCGTAAGGGACCGAACTTTGCTGGTCAAAAATGCGGTGATAATAAACCCGTCATCCCCTTGTTCCCGATAAACGACTATGAGATGCTTGTCGTGTCCCATCTTCCGTATTGCGATCAGTTCGCCTTCGCCACCGACGAGTATCCGCTCCGGTAACAAGACTGTTTCCAACACTTCTGAACGCAAACCGGCTAATTCACAGTGTTCTTCGGTAATATGCGCCCAGCGTTCATCGGTGAGGCGAATCACAATACCATTCCTGGACACCGCTTTGTCGATCATAACACACTCAAGAACAAATCTGCCGTCCTGTACGACCCAAAACGGCGAAGGCTACTGCCTGCTTTCCATCCTCTCTGTCCGCATGCCCGGCATCTCAATAATAACAATCGACTATTGGAGATGGGAAGTACGGACCATGGAACGTTAAGGCGGGTCATGAAACATTGATGCGGTGAACAAGAAGTCGAGGAATCAAGCTATAGAGGAACATGTGTCAGCCAATCCTTGAAGCGTTTTGTTCTCTGCTATGGCATCATTTTTGGCTTCCTCAGCGACGATTGTTACACGCTCTTTTTGCAGCTTCTCCGTCCGTTACTCAAACTCATGCCGAGTGGACTCGATGAGCGGAGATGCGAGTGATTCCGTGAGCTTGATCTCTTCCTTGCATTTTGGACATGTAATGGTTGGCTCTGTCATAGACACCTTAAGCGGCTCCTTGGTTATCCTACTTCGCTGTCATCTAAAATGATTGTTTCACTAGGTGATACACGCTTAGACGGATTCCAGCATGAAAGAGCATTGTGCATTGGAGGGTTTAGAGACGACCGCAGATTCAAGCGGCCGATAACGGTATCAACGTGACGGGTTGTAAGGAAGTATCCGCGTCAACTCGCGGAAGCCAATTTTTTGGGGTGGGTCTTAAACTGAAAATCCATCAGGTTGACCGGCTGTGGTCGTCTCGAAAGATAAAGCACCTCGATACCAACGACCTGATTGGATTTGTCGTAGTCCACGATTACACCCGGAGCGACTTCTTCAGACTCCCCCACCGGTATGTTCACAAGTTCCAGATGCAACGCATCGGCTTCTTCGTCAATTCGCAATTTCATAGCTGCCCCCTCATCTTACGGTCGAAATAACACGTGACGACCCGGATCGGATTTGCCTGTTTATTGACAATGACGCGCAACACGCGCCCCTCGTATTCCAGAATGCTTCTCAGGCGATGCTCTTATTCTAATCCGGTTCCACGCGCTCAGGTTCTGCCAGCACCTGTTCAATCCATTCCATCTGGATGATCGGATGTTTTCGCAAACTCTCACGTGCATGTTCGGTTAAATCGTAGTTCATCCGTCAGTATCCATCAACGCCAACTCCTGCTGTCTTGTCTTTTCCCCACACTCGCTGTCTGCATGCCGTCATCCCAATAATAACTATCGGCTATTGGTTCAGGGGAAAAATTAGTCCGCATTTAGATTTGTTGGATTCACGAAGTCGTCTTTTTGGCCCTCCGGACCCAGTATCCGGGCTTCCGCTTGAGATGCATGACGGCAGCAACGTAGATGGCATCATCTTGCACAGCATAAATAAGGCCATAGGGGAACCCATGAATGAGGTAACGTCGGAATTTACCCTTGATTTTTCGCCATCGTAATGGATGCTGGACGATCTCTTCAGTTGCCGCCTCCACACTTGCTAAAAACGCTTTCCCTAAGCCCGGCTGGCTGTCTTCATAGAAAGCAGTAGCGTTTCGTAGTTCCAGAAAGGCCTCCGGATCAACAATTAACTTCACCAACCAAGTTCCTTGCGAATCCGTTTGAACGCTTGTTTTTGTGGCACTCCGGCTCGACTCCCTTTGCGCCATGCCGAAAACCTGCGTTCCGCTTCCCTTACCCAAGCTTCTTCGACCTCAGTCAACGGTTCGTTTTTCAGACTCCGTATCAAACGTTCAGCGAGAATCTCGCGATCTTTCGCGGGCAGGTGAACCGCATCACGTTCGACTTCCTGGAATGTTCGACTCATCATCACTCCTCCATTACATTATTTGGTTATGCGCAATTGGCATAATATTATTTGGCGATACCATCAATATTTCCTGGAACTAAAATGCATTATTCTGGTCTTTTACTACAACAAATGCACGGAAGTCCGGGCGAACCTTGAAAACATCCACACTGCCAGTCATTTCTCCGAGCGCATCTTCAATTTTGGTACGAGTAACGCAAGAACGAACACCAACGATC
>JAPPLK010000019.1 GCA_028819435.1 Nitrospira sp. | reverse complement strand
CCCGGCGACCCGGCGACCCGGCGACCCGGCGACCCGGCGACCCGGCGACCCGGCGTTATATTATTGAGATCAGCATCCGGCCTGTTTGTCAAGCCCCACTTGCCGAGCACTGCCCCAGCCGTCGCCAGCACCGCTGTCATTCGCTGCGTTATTACGGGCATCGGTGACTCCCCCTTTTCTGGGTTAACCTCCAAACCTAGCTGCCGAAGAGATTCCGGGATAAAGGTTCGGCAACAATTTACACCGCTTGGTACCATAATTGCGCGCGGGGGGGCAAGCTTCGCTTATGGGGGGGGTAGTGTCTCAGTTTGAAATTCCCTTTTGGCCGTCATGCCCTTTTTTGTCATCCTTGACCATAACCCTGGATTCCCGATTAAAAATGTTGGGAATGACGAAAGGAGGTAGTGAAATTGTCAACGAATGACTGAACACATACAGGGATGACAGAAAGGAGGGTCTGGCTTCGGAGGGAAACCGCAGAATTCAAACTGAGGCACTACCATTCTATTGCAAGCCTTGGCATTTGATAGTATGCTTACCTATGCAGGAATTTGTGCCACCGACCTCACAGCACCTTATCGTCTTTGCTGCCTTGGTCGTGATCGGCACGGTTGTTGTGCTATATTTTGAGTGCCGGGGAACCGCTCAGGCTTGCATAGAGGGGTTCTTGAACCATTCGGTGAATGTGTTGTTGCTCAGTACTGGATGGACTATCATTATGGACTATCATTATAGTGGAGGGTAAAAACATGTTTGTGGAGTCATGGTTGGAAAAGCGAAAAAAGGAAGGCCGACGATTGCTTGCTGAAGAACTGCGTGCCAAGATTCGGTCAACGGGCAAACCCTTGACCGAACAAGACTTGGAAGAATTATTAGAGAAGGAGACCGCTCACATTTTACCGACCAATTCCCGGTAGGTCATCGTCTTCCCCGGCATCGCGCCAAACAGCGACTGCATCCGGTCCGCCGTATCCACCTGACAGTTCCCTTCGTTCAATCGGAAGGTAAACTTGTTCACGTACCGATCTAGGTGCTTCACACTGACTTGATGGAACCTGCCTTCGAGTCCGCGTTTCAAATTGGCCCACATACACCGGCGTTTTGCCGGTCAGTCCTCCGCCTTTCGGCTTACCGCTCTTCTTAAGATGTTTGTTCCGTTCTTTGCCACCTAATTTGCCTTGAACATTTGAAAGGATGCTGAGTACAATGCTTCCTCTTCTTCCCGATTCATTAACCTGTTCGAACTTCTCATGATGGTTGACGTGCCGTTACAGAACCCGGAATTTTTAAAATTTTTAAGTGAGAGGGAGTTGTTATGGGTCAAGAAAATCGACGATACAAATGTTTTGGGGAGGGTTAACCTGTGAACGTCGAATTCAACGAGAGTTCGGTGATTATCTTTGCGCTCATATCGGGTATCGTGGGTATTGCCTATGGGGTGTATCTGACCTTCTGGGTCCTGCGACAACACGCCGGAAACGACACCATGCAAACTATTGCGTTGGCGATCCAGGAAGGCGCCGGCGCCTACTTGAATCGCCAATATCGGACCGTCGGCATTGTGGCGGGCGTGATGTTTCTGATCCTGTGGCTGGCCGGGGCGTGGTCGGAAAATTTCGGGTTGTTGACGGCGATGGGGTTCGTGGTGGGCGCCACGGCTTCGGCCATCGCCGGGTACGTGGGCATGGTGATCGCCGTACGGGCGAACGTGCGGACGGCGCAGGCTGCCTCCAACGGGTTGGATCCGGCCCTGCAAGTCGCCTTCAAGGGAGGCGCGGTGACCGGGTTGCTGCTCATCGGGTTGGGCCTGGTGGCGTTGGCCGGCTTTTACGCCATCGGGTCCGCGGTAGCAGGCCCGGAACACGCCGTGCACGCCCTCATCAGTCTCGGGTTTGGAGGCAGCCTGATTTCGGTCTTTGCCCGGGTGGGCGGAGGCATTTACACGAAGGCTGCGGACGTGGGCGCCGACCTGGTCGGCAAAGTCGAAGCCGGGATTCCCGAGGATGACCCCCGCAACCCCGCGGTGATTGCGGACAACGTGGGCGACAACGTGGGCGACTGCGCCGGCATGGCCGCGGACCTGTTCGAAACCTACGTCGTGACCATTGTCGCGGCCATGGTCCTGGCCATGAGTCTCTTCCCCGGAAACCCGGCTCCCGTGCTGTATCCCCTGGCCCTTGGCGGGCTGACCGTCTTCGCCACCATTATCGGGATCTTCTTCGTGAAGGCGAGTGAAGGCGGGAGCATCATGTCGGCCCTGTACAAGGGCCTGTTCGTCAGCGGCGGCTTGGCCGCGATCGCGTTCTTTCCCGTGACCATCTCCATGATGGACGGCATCGGCGGGGTCTCGGGGATCAGTTATTTCATCGCGGCGCTCCTGGGCCTGGTGGTGACGCTGGCCCTGGTGTTCATCACGGATTACTTTACGGCCACGGCCTATTCTCCGGTACAGGAGGTAGCCAAGGCGAGTGAGACCGGACACGCGACGAACATCATCGCCGGGTTGGCCGTGGGCATGCAGTCCACCGCGTGGCCGGTGGTCGTCATCGTGGCGGCGATTTTGTTGAGTTTCGGGATTTGCGGTGGCGCCGACGGCGGCGGGTTGTACGGGGTCGCGGTCGCGGCAGTGGCCATGTTGTCGATGGCGGGCATCGTGGTGGCGATCGACGCGTTCGGGCCGGTGACGGACAACGCGGGCGGTATTGCGGAGATGTCTCACTTGGGCGAAAAGGTTCGCAAGATCACGGACGCGCTGGACGCCGTGGGGAATACTACCAAGGCGGTGACCAAGGGTTATGCTATCGGCTCGGCCGCGTTGGCGGCCCTGGTGTTGTTTGCGGAGTATGCTCGCGAAGCCCAGGCCGGCGACCAGGGCCTGACCTTTGACCTGTCCGATCCCAACATCCTGGTGGGGCTGTTCCTTGGCGGGATGCTGCCGTTTATCTTCGGGGCGCTGTGCATGAAAGCCGTGGGTCAGGCCGGTGGGTTGGTGGTGGAAGAAGTCCGCCGGCAATTCCGGGAGATCCCCGGGATTATGGAAGGCACGCAAAAACCCGAATACGGCACGTGCGTGGATATCGTGACCCAATCCGCCCTTCAAAAAATGCTGGTGCCCGGTATCATCCCCGTGATCTCCCCGATCATCGTGGGCGTCCTGTTGGGTCCGGCGGCGTTGGGCGGCGTGCTGGTCGGCAGTATCGTGACGGGTCTGTTCCTGGCCATTACCATGACCAGCGGCGGCGGCGCCTGGGACAATGCCAAAAAGTACATCGAGGAACAGGGCCTGAAAGGCACCGAAACCCACAAGGCCGCGGTCACGGGCGATACCGTCGGGGACCCGTTCAAAGACACCGCCGGTCCGGCGATCAACCCGATGATCAAGGTCATCAACATCGTCTCTCTCCTCATCATCTCCTTCATCGTGCCGTAACGGCCCGTTTACAAGACAAACCCCGCGATGCAGGACGGGCCCCGTGCCTGTCCTAAGGAGAGGCCAAGAGCAAGAAGCGCCATGAGGCATGTCCCGGACTTTGATCCGGGATGGCACGGCTACACATGCAAAAAGAAAACCCCTGGATCCCCGATTACAAACGTCGGGGATGACGGAAGGAGGCAACGAAAAGTGTCAACGAATTCGTGAGCACATACAATTGTATGTGTTCACTCATTCGTTGACAGAATAGTCAGATTGAACAGGGGTGACCGTATTCTTTTCCTCCCCTTTGTAAGGGGAGGCCAGGTGGGGTAGAACTGTCTGCCCATCAGGTTTCCAGGCTTCTACCTCCCCTCGCCCCTCCTTACAAAGGAGGGGAAAAAGGCGGGCTGGAAATTGTCAATGAATTACTGAACGTATACAGGGGTGACCGCGTTCTTTCCTTCCCCTGCGCCCCTCCTTACAAACGGTGTCTTGACCCCTTTGAGAGGCTGGGCTATTCTATCCATGAGGTGCGTCTCTCCTTGAAAACCGGGAGGAAAGGCCATGGAAAAGCAGGAACGGAAATCCGAGGCAGCCAGAAATTCCTCACAGGCCCAGGAAGTCAAATCGAATCCCCAGGTCATTGAAAGCGGCAAGAAGCTCCAGGAAGACATTGATCAGTTGGTCGAGGAGATCGACGAGGTCCTGGAGGAAAACGCCGCCGAGTTCGTCAAGAATTACGTCCAGAAAGGGGGAGAGTAGCTCCTCTTTCCTTTCCTTGTTCCGCCGTCATTTTTATTTCACCTGTACAGTGTGGATGAATCTGCGCGTATGACGATGCAATCCTCGAATTGGCGGGTCCGGCCGGTCGATCAGCAGCAGGTTTCGACCCTGGCCGGAGCCCTGGGTGTTTCGCCCCTGGCGGCGACGGTCTTGTGTGGCCGCGGCGTGGTCGAGCCGGAGCAGGCCAAGGCCTGGCTTTCCTCTTCCGGCGGCTTGACCCATGATCCGTTCGCGCTGCCGGACGTGGAACGGGCTATCGACCGGCTTCACCTGGCCATTCAACGCGGAGAGCGGACCTGCTTTTACGGGGACTATGACGTTGACGGGATGGCGGCCACGAGCCTGCACTTCCTGTTCTGGCGAAGCGCGGGTGCTCAAGTCGAGGTCTATATCCCTCACCGGCAGGAGGAAGGATACGGCCTTCATGAAGGGGCTATTCGGAAACTGGCCGGGCGTGGCGTTTCCCTGTTGCTCACCGCAGATTGCGGCACCACCTCGTACAAGGAGATCGAACTCGCCCGGTCCTTGGGCATGGACGTCATTGTCACCGATCATCATCAGCTTCAAGCCCGTGTGCCGGAGCCGCTTGCGTTCATCAATCCGTATCGCCCGGATTCCGTCTATCCGTTCCGAGGGTTATGTTCCGGCGGTTTGGCTTACAAGGTGGCCGAAGCGTATGTGCAGAAATACCGGCCCGCGGGCGCGTCGGTGGAGACCTACCGTGACCTGGTGGCATTGTCGTCCATCGCCGATTTGGTTCCGCTCACGGATGAGAACCGGACCTTGGTCCGGGACGGGTTGGCCCAAGTGGCCCAAGGCACGCGCTGCGGGATCCGGGCGTTGACCCGGGATCTTGGCCTGAACGGAACGTGTTCAGCCGGCACGATCGGGTTTCGCGTGGCCCCGCGCCTGAACGCGGCCGGGCGATTGGCCCATGCCGAGTTGGGTGTCCGGTTGCTCACCACGGAGTCCGAACCCGCGGCGCTTCAACTCGCCCAGGAATTGGAAAACCTGAACCGCCACCGGCGAGAGATTGAAGAAGAGATGACGCGGGAGGCGATTGCGCAAGTGGACGCCGGGGACCCGCAGCCCGCGATTGTCGTCAGCGCGAAGGGGTGGCATATTGGCGTGATCGGCATCGTCGCGGCGCGGTTGGTGGAACGCTATTACCGGCCTGCGGTCGTGGTGACGTTCGACGCGCAGGGGATTGGCAAGGGATCGGTCCGGGGCGTGGCCGGTTTCGACGTGTGCCGGGCCTTGCAGCAATGCGAACCGGACCTGGTGGCCTTCGGCGGGCATCCCATGGCTGCGGGTCTCACGGTCAGGAAGGAAGCCTTTGCCGGGTTCAGACACCGGTTCGGGAAAGCCGTCAAGGGGTTGCTGAATCCCGGGTTGCAGGTCCCCACCCTGGACGTGGACGCGGAGGTGGCGCTTGCCGACGTGCAGTTTCACCTGGTTCGGGAATTGGAGCGCCTGCAACCTTTCGGCACGGGTAATCCCGAACCGGCTTTTTTCAGTCGAGGCATTTCGGTGCTGGAGAAACGGGTGGTCGGGGGGAATCACCTGAAATTGCTCGTTCGTCAGGACGGCTCCGTTCCCTTGGACAGTATCGGGTTTCGAATGGGAAGCTTGGCGGACACCATCGAGGCAGGCAGCGGGCGGATCGACGCGGTGTTCACTCCCGAGTTGAATGAATGGAAAGGCTCAAGCCGCATTCAACTCCG
>JAPPLK010000098.1 GCA_028819435.1 Nitrospira sp. | reverse complement strand
GAGAATCTCGGATGACGTCGCTACAATTACCAAAACAAAATCCCTGGATCCCCGATCAAGTCGGGGATGACGGAGAGGGAATTGTCAACGAATTAGTGAGCACGTACAGGGATGACGGAGGGGGAGAGTCGAGTCGAAATTGACATTTCCAGTCCGTTATAATAACTGCAACTTATTTGCATTAGTTTGCTTCAAGCCTGTATGGTTTAGTGTAAGGATGGTGCGTGAAAACCAGCGTGACAGATGAGATTCGAGCGTCTGGAAAACGGATGACGCGGACTCGGCAGGCTGTATTGGCCGTGCTCGAATCAACAAAATATCCGTTGAGTCCGGCGGAGTTATATGCCCGTTTGAGGAAACAGAACGTCGCCATCGATCCGGTCACAGTGTATCGCAACTTGCATGCATTAAGGACCATCGGGTTGGTCAGGCAGATTAAGCTGCACCAGGAAGAGCAGTTTCGTTATGAGATGAAAGAAGGTCGTGAACACCACCACCATATCCGTTGCAAGAGCTGCGGAAAAATCGAAGATTTGCTGTTGTGTCCGCTGAAGAAATTGACGGCAATGATTCAGAGGGAAACGCGGTTTTTGGTGGGTGATCATTCATTGGAATTCAGTGGCTGGTGTCCAAAATGTCAATAGCTTCGGCAAATGGGTTCGGCACGTCCTCGTTAGGCGTGAGGCTCTCCACAGTCGGTTCAATCATCTCGTTGGCGTGTGCAGTGCATTGCGCCTTAACGCCATTGGCGTTGTTGGTGCTTCCCCTGCTCGCTGCACAATACGGTGGAACGTTTGAGGCCGTGGCAGGTTCGGTGTTTTCTCCTTCGGCCGAATGGGTGTTTTGGGGCATTGTCGTGGTCATTGCCGGTGGAGGTGTACTCGTGACCTATCCCCTTCATCGGGACCGTCGTCCGGTAACGTTCACGATAGCCGGCTTCTTGACGTTGCTGTCAGTGCGTTTGGTTGTGGGGGGGGATTCGAACTTGGAACTCGCCGGAGACTTGATTGGGGCTTCCTTAATTGCCTGGGGTGGTTTTGTGAACCGGTCTTTGTGTCGGTGTCATCCTTGTCATGCACGTGACGATAAGACCGAAGCCCCCTAGCCCGCTCTTGTTTCGTAGGGTCCTTAATTTAAGGAACCTCTGAGTTATTGTGATAGCGGGATGCAGGGCAAGGCGTCCCGGAGCGAAACCCGAAGCTTATCAGAGAGATAGGTGAGGGTTGAGCGAGGACACAACGCAGCCCTGCGCCCGATAGTACAGTAAATCAGAGGTTCCTTATGGGGTGCCTACGTGCATAGGCGATTGTTTCGCCAATGTATCCGCCAGTTCATACAACAAAGTTTCCGTGTCCTCCCACCCGATGCAGGCATCGGTGATCGAGACGCCGTATTCCAAGGTTTTGTCGGTTCCCCAGGATTGCTTGCCTGGTTTCAGATTGCTTTCCATCAAGAGACCTAAGATGTATCGCTGTCCCTCGCAATATTGTTGCAGGACGGAATGGGCAACCGGGATCTGGCGCGTGTGATCTTTGTCTGAATTTCCATGAGAGCAATCAACCATAATTGGTCTCGCGATGTCTTCATCCACCAATCCGTCCCGGGCTTGAAGAATGTGTTCCCGGCTGTAGTTGGTTTTTCCGCCGCCGCCGCGTAAGACGACGTGCCGGTCGGGGTTCCCGTTGGTCTTGATAATGGAAGTGACACCATCGAGATTAATCCCGACGAAACTGTGAGGTTGTCGCGCTGCCACCATGGCGTTGAGCGCCACTTGCAGGCTGCCGTCCGTGCCGTTCTTGAAGCCGACCGGCATGGACAATCCGCTCGCCATTTCCCGATGGGTTTGGCTTTCCGTGGTGCGTGCACCGATGGCAGACCAACTGATGAGGTCGGAAAGGTATTGGGGCGTGACCGGATCGAGTAATTCGGTGGCGCAGGGGACACCGAGCGCGTTCAAGTCCAGGAGAACGGTTCTGGCCTGCCGGAGGCCCTCGGCAATGTCACAACTCCCGTCTAGGTGCGGATCATTGATCAGCCCTTTCCACCCGACCGTCGTGCGCGGTTTTTCAAAGTAGGTTCGCATGACGATCAGCAGGTGATCTTTGGTTGCTTCACGGACCTTCTTGAGGGCGGCTCCGTATGTCATGGCCGCTTCAGGGTCATGTATGGAGCAGGGTCCGATGACGACGAGGAGTCGATGCTGGTCTCGTCCGTAGAGAATATCCCGAATGGCCTGACGGGTGTCCAGGATTGTGGCCGCCGCCGCCGTGTTGGCCGGCAGTTGTTCCTTGATCCGCCGCGGAGTGACCAGTTCCTTGATTTCAATGACGTTTCGATTATTAAGCGGTTCGTTCATGAATACAGCCTTCCTGAAAACGCAAACATTCGCGAAAAAATGAATAAAACTCGTACAAATACCCGTTTAGCTTAGCGAAAATGAAAATTCCTCGCAAGAGAAGGATTGTTATAGAATAGGAGTGATACAGAAAATGAGCGATCCGGATGTCAGAAGAAAAAGGAGTGCTTGATGAACAGACCGCGTGAACTCTTTGTGCCTGCCAGGATCACCGACGTGTATACCTATGATCCGGGTGAAGTCCGGAAGGTGACGTTGGCGTTGCCGGAAACGTTCGAGGTCGATGGACGTCCCGTCCCCATTCGGGATCGGATGCATCCCGGCTCGGCGTTTCTGGTGAAACCGTTTGGCGTCAGGACGCAAAAATATCGCCGCCGCATGTACACACGCTCCAATTGTTCGGTTGAAAGCCCTCGCGTGTTGGAGACGATCATCAACGATACACATAAGGAAAAAGCCGATACCTCTCCCTGGTGGCAAACCGATGATCTCGTGCAGCGTTACCGCACGGGTGGAGCAATCGACGTGTGCGTGAATTATGACGAAACCCGTTCGGAACTGGTTGTGTATCAAAACACTCAGACGGTGGACCCGACGACCCTGATTTTGGAAGAGGATCACGAATGGCTTTCCATGCAGATCGTGGCCGTGGCGCTGTCGACGGGCATTACGCCGTTTTTGGCGTACGTGCGGCATATGAAATCCAGAGCGTTCGGAGGAACGGCGGAGGGGCATTTCAGCCTGATCGTAAGCGTCAAAAAGCCGAGTCAGTTGATGGAGCATCAGGCCTTGCTGGATCTGTCGCAGGAATTTCCCCAACACTTTTCGTATCATCCGGTATTAACCCGGGAGTGGCCGGATGATTGGGCTCATGGGAAAGGAAGAATCATGCAAGTGCTGACCGAAGGACAGGAAACACGCGTGAACCTGGAACCGCTCATCGCGCTGGAGCCGAATTTGTCGCAGTGCCACCTGCGGTTCTGTGGTAATGCGCTGGCAAAGGATCAACTTGTCCTGGGACTGGAGCAAGCACAATTGACTCCGCTCAGCTTCCGGTCTGAAACGTGGTGAAGAAGTTGCGTTAAAGGCTTGTCAAGAGGGGGGAAGAGCGGGTCGCCTGGTCCGGGGTAAGCGAAGGATAAAACCTGACACGTTGGGCTTCGACGTTATTCGATAGCCTGTGGCCATTGGCTACTCGTTTCTTCCAGAAGATGCCCTCAACCTCAACGGTTCGGCCGGTGGTCATTTGGATGTCCCCTTGGGTTCGATCATGTCGCCCGAAGACCAGTACGCGGTCCGCCCCGGTCTTGAGGTGGAAAACAAAATTGATGAAATGTTTCGAGTCGTCGAGGTGAAGTTCCAGCCGCGTGACGGTTCCCCGGACCCTGATGCGTTTTTGATGGTATTGACCAGGGGCTTGAAGAAGGTTCTGAATGGTGACAATTTCAATAAATCTTTTATTTTCAGTTGGTTGTAAAAAAACAGGTGATGGGGGATAGACGTCGCTTAACGGTCCTGGGAGACATGAGGTGATGAGCCCCAACAAGAGGATACACATCTTTTACTTTACCTTCACGGCGCTGACGCACTGTCTCATGTATTGTTCTCCAGGGCAAGAGAGGGGAAAGCTTGAAGTTTGGCCTGAGGGCCATCCTCAGTCAGGCTCGATGTTCCAGCATTTCCTGTAGCCACTTGAATGCTTCATGATAAATACCCGGGCAGGTGCTTTCTCGAGGGCCCGCTACATTTAAGACCGTCATGCCCGTATGAGAAATCCACGAGGCGATGTCACGGGGACCCGGGTTTGTCGTCAAATCGATGACGCGATAGGGCTTGTGAAGGTTGCGGGCGGTATGGATTGTCAGGGCCGTGCCGCCCGTGGGACCCTGGCGAATCAGGACCAACGTGGCATCCGCATCGCGGACGTTCCACCGTGTTCGTTGGGCATAATGCGGCGAAGGCGTTTCCTGTAACGGGTACGCCATCGGAATCCTGCCGTCTTCAGCCCGTCGTCCTTTCGGGCACCAACCTCCAACGTGCAGATCGGCAGCCATGGCAACGTCGAGAGCCGCCCGGTCAACGCCGGTTTGCCCGCCTGAAATCAACTTGCAAAGAAAGACTCGTGACACAGCGTCAAGTGCCTTGATGCGTAAAAACAGGATAGAGGGATGTCTTGGTGATGCCATCGTCTGTGAACGTCCGTGAAGTGTGCATTGGTGCGGCTTGTTTTGCAATCCAGTCCCTGGCTATGATCAGCGCAATCGGTGAGAACCCATGGCACGAATCCACCTCGACTATTACGCCACCCTGGAAGTCACGCCGCAGGCCTCGGATGAAGAGATTAAACGGGCTTATCGGAAACTTGCGCTCAAGTATCATCCCGATCGCAATCAGGGAGACAAGCAGGCTGAAGAGAAAATTCGGGAAATCAATGCTGCGTATGAAGTGCTCGGGGACCCGGAAACCCGGAAATCCTATGAACGGCTGCGGTTCGGAGGCCATGGCCAGAAATCGGATTTTGCCGAGGAACCCACTGAAACAGTTAATCCGGGTGTTGTCCTCGATGCCATGGAGAAAAAGTTGTGGGAAGAAGGCCGTTTGGAGATTTTTCGGGCATTGATGCAGGACCTGCCCATGGTCAAGCGGGAACTGGCAGATATTCGCAAAACCACGGTGGCCAAATTCGGTTATGATAAATTTCATGAGGAGACGGTAAAGATGCATGCCACACACGCGGTCGGCAGCATCGTAACCCCCGGGATGGACGAACGCAAAGACCGCTTGTTGGACGTGGCCTTGCACATGATGTTGTCTCAAGGCGTTGACGGGCACGGCGGCCGGGAAGGCACGGAGTGGGTCAAGCGGCAATTGGCCGGGGCATTCCAGCGGGGCCGGATAGACGGCTATTGTGAAGCCTGCGAGTTACTCTACGTGCGCAGGTAGTTTGTCCGTCGTGGCGGACAAGTCTCGCGTTGTAAAGTAGGAGCCATGCCACTCATTGCTGCTGATTGACGTGGCAAATTCGTTCTGCAGGAAAAAGGCAAACTTACTCGAAAGTCATTCAGCGACTGATTCTGGAGGCTAGGGCATAGTGGTAGAAATACCGGTCGAGATCAATCAGGTCGCTCCCGTAAGCACGTCCTTCCAACATCGCGTCACAGAGGAACTCGCGGGTACGGGTTAGTTCCTTCCGGCGACCCTTCCAGCGTGGGTCTTGTATGGTCAAGTCAAGCAATTCCAGCGCTCGATTGAAAGCCTTTTCACAGGCCTGCGGATCTTTCTCTTTCCAACGGAGAATGCGTCCGACCTCACTGCCAACATGGGCCAATTGCTCTACCAGTGGCATGGTGAACCATCTCCCTCCCGCCAGGCTCGCATGTTGATGGGACACGTCAATCAGTCCTCTACCAACCGATGAACAATCTGAGTGACAGCTTCTCGAATCTCTACACTTTCTATATGGCGAGAGCGATTTCCTCCGGAGGGACGCACGTTGATCATCGAATCAAACTCGATCCACTCTTCGGAAGGCTTTTCCGGATACAGGTTGATTCCCCAGAGATTTGATTGGCGTGAACCGTTATCAAGAAGAATAGCCTCTTCATCGGAATGGAGTTCGCCCCCAATCGCCATCATACCCGCTTCGACATCCACAACCGCCTTGACCATATCCCCGAACTGCCGGCCGGCCACGTCTCGTAGCGTTGTCCTGTTATGATATCTCGAACAAGGATGATTTCCAAAGTAGGCACCAACTCGCATAAAAGAGTCCTGAAAACACGATTGCGAATTCCTGGAATCGTTGTCAACTGCGCGGCTCCATGTTCTGTCTTGTAGCTTCTAGGACTATGGCGGAGGGGGTGGGATTCGAAGTCGCCCGGAGGATTCTCTCCGGGCTCCCGCTAGGGGGGCCGGGCCCCCTCGCGCCGGTGCGGGGCGCCGGTCACCCCATGAAGGGGGCAGACCCCCTTCAGAACCCCCGTTCGAATCCTTTTGCCGTTGAAAGCTGAACGCTCATTACTAACCACTAGCTATTGATCGCTAACATTGGCGGAGGGGGTGGGATTCGAACCCACGGTCCGGTGAAGGACTCCGGTTTTCAA
>JAPPLK010000076.1 GCA_028819435.1 Nitrospira sp. | reverse complement strand
GGAATGACGGATTCGGAGTGCTATTGGCTATTTTCCTACCAACAGTTGGAGGCAACCCTTCAAGAAACAGGTCAGTAGGTTTCGGGGGTGGGGAGGTCTACTTCGGGTTTGCTGGCTTCCGGGAGGATTTTTTCCAGGCGTTGTTGAAACTCGCGAATGCGGTTCTGCTCCGTGGAATTGAAACAGACTTTTTCTTCTTTGTGCAGGTCCACCAACCGCTCGATCACCTGAAGCAGGGGCGGGACGGCATCGAAGATCCGGCCGGCTTCAAAGGCCTCGAGCGAATCCACGTAAAAAGCGTAAAGGACCCGATACGGCGGTCCCGCCTGATCCCGGAACCGGTAGACAACCGTTTCATATTTCTCGATGGCTTCTTCGGCCGGACGGATCCCTCCGGGAATCGCGCTGAACGACGTGGCCGGGACCTGTGCAGCCAACGAAGCCAACGCGGCGATGAGTTCGCCGAAGGCATCCAGTACTTGTGCCGTGTCCATTTCCTTTTGTGGAGTCATGCCATCCCCCCTCACCCTGGCCCTCTCCCTATTTCCCGCTTAATGCGGGAAATGAGAGAGGAAGTCTTCGTAACTGGTTCACAACCTCCATCATATCGGCCGGCAGGGGGGCGACAAAATTCATGACCTCCTGCGAGACCGGGTGCAGAAAGCCAAGCACCTTCGCGTGCAACATGACCCGAGAGATGACCACGTCGCGGATCGCGCCCACCTTCTTTCCCCCGTACGTCGGATCGCCCAGGATCGGACACCCGATCGCCGATAAATGCACGCGCAGTTGATGGGTCCGGCCGGTTTGAGGAGCGAGTTCCACGTGTGCCGCGAGTTTTGCAAACCGTTCCGTCACGCGGTATTTCGTGGCCGACGCCTTGGGCCGGGCCGTGCGTCCGGAAAATTTTTTCCGGTCCTTGGTATCTCGTCCGATGGCGACGTCGATCATCCCCTGAGTCTTTTTCGGGACGCCCCAGATCAAGGCTTCGTAGACCCGGTCTATGGTATGCCGCTTGAACTGATCGACCAATCCCGCATGGGCTCGATCTTGTTTGGCGACGACCATGACGCCCGTGGTGTTCTTGTCCAGCCGGTGCACCATCCCCGGCCGTTCCTTGCCGCCGATGGTGGAAAACGACCCGGTCCCGGTTTGGAAATGGTGCAACAGGGCATTGACCAGGGTGCCCGACCAATTGCCGGGAGCCGGATGGACCACCAAGCCGGCCTGTTTATTCAAGACCAACAGTGCGTCATCTTCATAGAGAATTTCAAGGGGAATGGGCTCGGGCTGAATGTCGAGCGGTTCCGCCCTGGGGACCCGGAGCACGATGACGTCGCCGGGCTTGATTTTGTGACTGGGCTTGGTGGGCTGCCCGTCGACGGTGACGTGGCCGTCGAGGATCAGTCGCTGGAGAATGGTTCGGGAGAAATCCGGATCACGGTTGGCCAGGAAATGGTCGAGGCGCTTCGGGCCTTCGCCAGGCGAAACGACAATCTCCGTCCGCGTGTCAACGTACGGCATGGCCGCATCCGGGACGAACCGGTTACGCGTGCCCTTGCTTCTTGCGGCGCTCGGCCACTTTTTCGCGCAGGCGCGCTTTTTCCAGACTCACCCGGGCCTCTTCGACTTCCGACGGCAGCCCGCCGCGCTCGAGACGTTCTTCGGCTTTGGCCACGGCGGCGTGGGCCCGGTCAACGTCGATATCTTCGGCTTTCTCGGCGACCTCCGCCAGGACGGTGACCTTACGGGGCGTCACGTCCACGAATCCCCACAGCACCGACATGTAATGCTCGGCTTCGCCGATCCGGTAGTGCAGTTCGCCGATCCGAAGCGTCGTCAGAAAATGACAATGACCCGGCAACACGCCGAAGTCGCCTTCCGCGCCGGGCGCAGAGACCTGGTCCACGTATTCACTCACCAGGAGCTTGTCCGGTGTGACGACTTCCAACAGCAGTTTGCCCGAGGGCACGGTGTGACCTGTCTCCGCCATTATTGTTTTAGCTTCTCCGCCTTCTCGATGGCTTCCTCGATCGGTCCCACCATGTAAAACGCCTGCTCCGGCAAATCGTCATGCTTGCCCTCGACGATTTCCTTGAAGCTCCGGACGGTGTCCTTGAGTTTCACGTATTTCCCCGGCGTGCCTGTGAAGGCTTCGGCCACGTGGAACGGCTGGGACAGGAAGCGTTGCAGTTTGCGCGCACGCGCGACGATCTGTTTGTCCTCTTCGGACAACTCGTCCATCCCGAGAATGGCGATGATGTCCTGCAAGTCCTTATATCGCTGCAAGGTCCCTTGGACCTGTTGCACGACGTTGTAGTGCTCTTCCCCGAGAACGTGCGGATCCAGAATCCTGGACGTGGAATCCAGCGGATCGACCGCGGGGTAAATGCCCAACTCCGCCAATTGCCGGGACAGCACGGTCGTGGCGTCCAAGTGCGCGAACGCGGTGGCGGGCGCCGGGTCCGTGAGGTCGTCGGCCGGCACGTAAATCGCCTGCACTGAGGTGATGGACCCTTTCTTGGTCGAGGTAATCCGTTCTTGCAGCGTCCCCATCTCCGTCCCCAGGGTCGGCTGATAGCCCACGGCCGACGGCATGCGACCCAACAGGGCCGAGACTTCCGAGCCGGCTTGCGTGAATCGGAAAATGTTGTCGATGAACAGGAGCACGTCCTGGTTTTCCTCGTCCCGGAAATATTCGGCAATGGTCAACCCGGTGAGCCCGACCCGGAGCCGCGCGCCCGGCGGTTCGTTCATCTGTCCGTACACCAACGCGGCTTTCGATTTGGTGTAGTCGGAGGGATCGATGACTTTGGAATCCTGCATTTCGTGCCACAGGTCATTGCCTTCACGCGTGCGCTCTCCCACGCCCGCAAACACGGAAAAGCCGCCGTGATGCAGGGCAATGTTGTTGATCAACTCCATGATGATCACGGTTTTCCCGACCCCGGCGCCGCCGAACAGGCCCACTTTGCCGCCTTTGGCGTAGGGCTCCAACAGGTCAACCACTTTGATGCCGGTTTCCAGTACCTCGGTCCTGGTTTCCTGCTCTTCGAGGGGTGGAGCCGACCGGTGAATGGAATAGGTCTTCTTGGCGGATACCGGACCGAACCCATCTACCGGGTCCCCCAACACGTTGACCACCCGGCCCAGCGTCTCACGGCCCACGGGCACCGAGATGGGCTCACCCGTATCCCGGACTTCCAACCCGCGCACCAGGCCGTCCGTGGAGGACATCGCCACGGCACGCGCCCGATTCTCTCCCAGGTGCTGGGCGACTTCCATGGTGAGTTCCGCGCTCCCGGTTTCGCCGTCGCCGTCTCGTGTGATCTTGAGCGCGTTAAAGATGTTCGGGAGATGCCCGGGTGGAAACTCCACGTCGACCACGGGGCCGATGACCTGAATGACTTTTCCTGTTTCCGTACTCACCTCATGACTCCTTTTCTGACGAATGCCATTTCTACTTCAAGGCTTCCGCTCCGCCGACGATATCCATCAATTCTTTCGTAATCGCAGCCTGCCGGGTTTTATTATAAAACAACGTGACTTTCTGAATCAGTTCTCCCGCGTTCCGGGTGGCCCCATCCATCGCGGTCATCCGCGCGGCCTGTTCCGCAGCCGCCGATTCCAACAGCACGCGAAACGCCTGGACCTGAAAATGTTTCGGAAGAAGGGTTTCGAGCAACTCGTGCTCGTCCGGCTCGAATAAATACGCGCCTACGGCCTTGGGAGTTCCTTCGCTCCGCTCAGGACCAGGCCCGCCGGTTTCTTCATCCAAGGATTCGATCGGCAACAGTTTCTCGACCACCACGCGTTGCTGCATCACGGATTTGAACTCGTTGTAGACCACGTACAGTTGATCGAACGTACCGTCGTTATAGTGCTGGATGATATCCTGTCCCATGTCCAAGGCATGCTCGAAACTCAAGCGATCGAAGATGCCCGGCCATTCCTGCCGGATCGTCCACGTGCGCCGCCGGAAAAAATCGCAGCCTTTTCTCCCGGCCGCGGACACCCTCACCTGTTCGCCCTGCTCCGCGTGTTCCCGCAGAAACTCCGTGGCCTGCCGGAGAATGTTGGCATTAAACGCCCCGCACAGTCCGCGGTCACTCGTGATCACGAGCAGTTCGGTCTTGTGGCCTTCGCGTTTGCGTAACAGGGGGTGCGAGATCGGGCTCGCCCGTTCCGCAAGATGCCGCACCACGTCCCGAAGCTGATGCGCGTATGGCCGGGACGAGAGAATACGGTCCTGGGCCCGCTTGAGCTTGGCCGCCGCGACCATTTTCATCGCCTTCGTGATTTTCTGGGTATTTTTGACGGAAGCGATCTTCCGTCTGAGGCTCTGTAAACTTGGCATGGATCGTGGGTTCGATCAGAATTGTTTCGTCTGTTTGTATTCGGAAATGGCCTGCTTGAGCTGTCCGCCCAACTCATCGTCGATCTTCTTTTTGGTCACGACGCCTTCCCGCAGTTGAGGATGCCGTTCCTTGATGAACGCCAACAGGCCTTCTTCAAATTCACGCACCTTGTTCACGGGGACGTCATCGACAAACCCGTTGACCCCTGCAAAAATCGACAGCACCTGATCCGCCACCGGCATGGGTTTGTACTGTTCCTGTTTGAGCAGCTCCACCATGCGCGCGCCTCGAGCCAACTGGGCCTGCGTTGCCTTGTCCAACTCACTGCCGAATTGCGCAAACGCGGCCATTTCCCGGTATTGGGCCAGATCGAGTCGCAGGGTGCCGGCGACCTGTTTCATGGTTTTGATCTGGGCCGCCCCGCCTACGCGGGACACCGACAGCCCCACGTTGATGGCCGGGCGAATGCCCGAATAGAACAAGTCACCGGCCAAATAAATTTGCCCGTCGGTAATGGAAATCACGTTGGTGGGAATATAGGCCGACACGTCACCGGCCTGCGTTTCGATAATGGGCAGGGCCGTCAGACTCCCCGCTCCGTTCTTGTCACTCAATTTGGCGGCACGCTCCAACAACCGGGAGTGCAGGAAGAACACGTCACCGGGAAACGCCTCGCGGCCCGGCGGCCGGCGGAGCAACAGCGACAATTGTCGATAGGCCACGGCGTGTTTGGACAGGTCGTCATAGATGATGAGCGCATGCTTTCCGTTGTCGCGGAAATATTCACCCATCGCGACCCCGGCGTAGGGTGAAAAGAACTGGAGCGGCGCAGCGTCACTGGCCGTGGCCGAGACCACGGTGGTGTAGGCCATGGCGCCGTGGTCTTCGAGCGTCTTGACGACGCGGGCCACCGTTGACCGTTTCTGGCCGATCGCGACGTAGATGCAAAAAACGTCGAGCCCTTTCTGGTTGATGATCGTATCCACGGCAATCGCCGTCTTGCCGGTTTGCCGGTCGCCGATGATCAACTCCCGTTGCCCGCGGCCGATGGGGATCATGGCGTCAATCGCCTTCAATCCCGTCTGCAACGGCTCGCTGACGGACTGACGTTCCACCACGCCGGGAGCCCGCACTTCAATCAACCGGGTCTCCGAGGTTTGCACCGGGCCTTTCCCGTCAATGGGTTGTCCCATCGCATCAACCACGCGCCCGATGAGCGCGTCGCCCACCGGCACTTCGGCAATCCGGCCCGTGCGTTTGACCGAGTCGCCTTCTTTGATGCCGGTGTCCGATCCCATCAGCACGGCGCCGACGCTGTCCTCTTCCAGGTTCAGCGCCACCCCGAACACGTCACCCGGGAACTCCAGCAATTCCCCGGCCATGGCGCCTTCGAGACCATAGACTTTGGCAATGCCGTCACCCACCTGAATCACGTAGCCGGTCTCCGTCACATCGACACGCTGATCGAAGCCCTTGATTTTATCCTGAATGATTGAACTGATTTCTTCCGCCTTGATCTGCATGCCTTACCCCTTTACCAATTGAGCCCGCATCTTGTGGAGCCGGCCCCTGACCGTCCCGTCATAGACTTTACTCCCGATTTTTATTTGCACGCCCGCGAGCAAGTATGGGTCGGATTGAAAGTCGACATCCACCTCCCCCTTGGTCGTGGCGCCTAATTGAGCAAGAATATCCTGTTTCATGGAGTCATCGACGGGTCTCGCCGAGACCACGACGACCTGTTGCTTGCCGCTTTGCCGGATCATCAACGCTTTGAAGGCCTCGGCTATTTCCGGCAGGAACGCGATCCGGTTTTTCTTCAGCAACTGTTCGCAGAACCGGCCCATGATCGGCGGGCAGTTCGTCCGTTCACACAATGCGGTGAGGACCTGGAGTTTTTCATCCAGGGTAAACACCGGCGAAGCCAGCACGTGCTTGAACGCCGCAGAGTCCTTCAACGCCTGGGACAGGGCGTGCAACCCGTCCTGGGCAGCCGTCAGGTCCTCTTGGCGTACCAAGCGAAAAAACGCCTGGGCATACCGCCGCGCGATGGCATTTTTCATGGTGAATCAGTTGTGAAGAAAAAGACAAAACCCCAGCGTTTGCGCTGCTCGCGCAAAAAACGAGTCACGCTATCACGCGGAAAATCCGGGTGTCAACCGAGTGTCCGGTTTGTGTCAACCTGAGTTTATCCTGAGCGAAGCGAAGGACCTGCGAAGAACCTTGCGAAGAATCTGCTTTTTCAGGCATTCGCACGAGACAACATCGCAGTGCTATGCTTTTGCTAT
>JAPPLK010000070.1 GCA_028819435.1 Nitrospira sp. | reverse complement strand
TCAAGCCCTCAAAGCCGGAACGATCAACGGCGCCGGGGTCCTGACCATCGGGTGAAATTATCGAGAGTTGTAGGGGCGACCGGCCGGTCGCCCCTACAGAGCAGTAACGTGATGCTGATCAAGGCGATTTCTCGCTTTCTTCAAGCGTGACACCGCGTCCGGTTCGTAGACTTCTCTTGGATTTCTCAACGCGTTGGAGAAAGTGAGGATCGTGTTCCAGCCGATAATCGAACCATTCATCTTCTGATTCGAACCCGATCAATACGCCTGCCGGTTTTCCGTGTCTTGTGATCACGATTTTTTCTTTTTCAGCAAGTCGCAAGTATTTCGACAGGTCATCTTTGACTTGTGACAGCGCAATTTCCTTCATGGTGATTCTCCATATTGCTTGAGCGTAGCTGCCGCATCTTATGCGGCCAAGGACAAGCGCCATAAGCCTGCCCTCGGCTTGATCGGGGGATGGCGCGGCTACAAAGACCTAAAAGATCCCCTAAAACCGCTTTGCCCAAGCATCAGGTTTATTTGGCATTTTCAGGGCTTGGCGCCTGGAGCTTTCCAAGACTGGCGAGGCCGGCCGCGGCGCAGGCTTCATCCAGGTGACCTCCGGGGGCGCCGCCGACGCCGATGCCGCCCACGACTTCGCCTTCGAGTTCAATGGGCAAGCCTCCGCCAAGGATCAGAATTTTATCATTCATGTCCCGCAAGGCCTGGATGCTGGGAACTTTGGCAATGAGTTCGGCCAAGTGCAGCGTGGAACGACGCAAGCTCGCCGCGGTATAGGCTTTCCGAAAGCTGCTGTCCGTGGTGTGCGGTCCCGCGCCATCGCCGCGCAACAACACCTTCAGATTTCCTCCGCGGTCGGCGACGGCGACGCTGACCTTGTACCCGCCTTCTTCACATTTGGCCAAGGCTTCTGCCGCGGCCTTTTGGGCCAACGCCAGGGGCAGCATCGCTTCTTTGGGTAACGGTTCGGCTTGAGCAAGACCGCCTATTGTCAGACGCAACACCATGGCTCCTATCAGATTCAGCGTGAGAACAAGCTTTTGGAACGAGACGTGGATTTTCCTGTTATTCATTGGTGCGCTTCCTTTTCTTTTCGATTTCAATCTCTACCTCCCCTCGCCCCTCCTTACAGAGGAGGGGAACGAAGAGAGGCGTCATCTTTTCCTCCCCTTTGTAAGGGGAGGTCAGGAGGGGTAGAGTCGAATGCCTGGAGAGCACCGACAATCAATCCAACAAGAACACAGGAGGTCGATTAGTGATTCGACGAGCCTGTCTGTGTCTCTCCCGTCATCGGGACGAAGGCGACCGGCAACAACTCCTTGCGCTGGATTCCCGACGACGTGTTGGTGAGGATGATCAATTTTTGCAGCGTCTTCCCCAAGGGCAGAATCATGCGTCCCCCGGGCGCAAGCTGATCCAGCAATGGCTGGGGAATATGTTCCGGGGCCGCCGTGAGAATGATCGCGTCAAACGGCGCCTCTTCCGGCCAACCCTGATACCCGTCACCCGCCCTACTGGTGATATGGGGAATGCCGAGCTTGTCAAAGGTTTGTCGCGCGCCTTCGGCCAGTTCCTCGACGATCTCGATGGTAAACACCTTAACCCCCAACTTTGCCAATACCGCGGCCTGATACCCCGAACCCGTACCGATTTCCAACACACGTTTATCGCCGTTCAGGCCCAGCGCTTCGGTCATATAGGCCACGATGTAGGGTTGTGAAATGGTTTGGCCGAATCCGATCGGCAACGGATGGTCTTCGTAGGCTTCGGCTGCATCCTCGACCGGTACGAATTCATGACGAGGCACTTCCCGCATGGCTCGGATGACGGCCCGGTCCCTGATCCCGCGCGTGAGGAGTTGTGCCGTCACCATGTGGTCCCGTTCACTTTGTCGGGGATACGGATGCGCGAGTGGTTCGAAGTCCATGCTGATTCCGGTTGCGGGCGTCATGAATGACAGACCGAGCAAGATAATGACAGATAACACAAAGATTGCCACAAGCCATCCTCCTTTTTCACCTAAACCCTCAAGGAACCTCTGATTTCATGCACTATCGGGCGCAGGGCTGCGTTGTGTCCTCGCTCAACCCTCACCTATCTCGTTTGATAAGCCTCGGGTTTCGCTCCGGGACGCCTTGCCCTGCATCCCGCTATCACAATAAACATGTCCTCGACGTTCTTAATCGGGGATCAGAGGTTCCTCAAGCACAAATTTCTCCGTTACTTATTGAAAACCGGGAACCAGCCACAACCGGAGCTTATTTCAACAATTGCTTAGGAACCAGGGAACGACCCGTCAAGCCCTGATAGGCTTCTTCCAGCGTCCCAACGTGTGAGACGTGCATGAGGAAAGGGGTGCGCCATTCGCCATCACCGGGATGTTGCTCATCAGGAATCAGGACCCGGTCCAGGCGTTCCGAATACGCTGCAGAAATTTTATACGGGATCCCGGCGACTTTCCCGATGTGGCCGTCCTCCGTAATCCTTCCGGTGAGCGTTCGGCCATACACGATCGCCTCGTTTTTGGCTAGAGCCAGGACACTTAACGCCACCATCGCCGACAGGCTGTCGCCGTACAAGGTCAGCCCGGAGTAGGGAAACGTCAAAACCACGGTCCACGAGTCATCCTGCAGGTTCGCGGATTTTGCGACGCGGTCAATGGCGGTCGCCACGCCTTTTCTTGCAAGAGGTCCGAACCTGCCGGGGATTTTCCGGAAGTGGACCTTGAGCCCATCGTGATCTGACCGTTGGTGAAAGTGAATCATCACGTACGTCACGATTCCAACGGGCTGCCGGGTCTTGTCCAGGGTCATCCCAAGTACGGGAATCGATTGGTGCAGAAACTGGCTCGGAGGCGGGGTTTCTGTAGCCGCGGCGCGTGACGCCATCAGCAGGACCGAGAACGTCACCATGATCCAAATCGTGAAATGCCGGAACATTACCCTCACTCAGCACCCTCACTCTTGCCCTCTCCCATCAAGGGAGAGGGATGTTTGGAGAGGAGATTTTTGTTATTGCTTTCTCATTAAACACAGGTAGCGCAGGTAATTGTCGAAGGGGACTTTTTCCAGTTTGTCGAAAGTAAAATGCGGTTCAAATGTACTCACCAGTTCTTCCTTCCATAAAAGGGAAGTGATGGTCCCGGTGACCGGATTCATGAACTTGTTGGTCTTGCCAAACCGCGCTTCATCGTCACAGAACACGCACACCATTAATTTCCCGCCGGGATGGAGGAGCGATGACAATTGAAACGCGTATTCGTCTCTTTTCCCAGGTTCCAGGTGATGGAGTAACGAGATGTCATAGATCAAATCAAATTGTTCACCAAGGATACCCAGGTTTTCCGTGCTTTCGACCACAAATCGTAAAGACGGATGGCTGTTTTTTTCTTTCGCAAGCGCGATCGCCGTCTCGGAATGGTCGATACACAAAATCTCGTATCCTTTTTGTGCGAGGTGGAACGCATAATTGCCAACCCCACATCCCACGTCCAACGCCTTGCACGGGCTCATCCAACCTGAATTCACGACTTCCGTAAACCAGGCCGGCATTTTCTCCACGCACCACGGCAGGTCATGTCCTTGCGTTCGGTACAACCTGTTCCAGTTCTCAACGTTGTGCATGAGGCGAAAACTATCAAAGCCGTCTTGATGGGTCAAAGCAGACAGGCTACCATGGCACGGACTGCCACACGAGGCCTACTCACTTCGGCACCGACTCTACCTCCCCTGCACCCCTCCTTACAAAGGAGGGGAAGGAACAGGCGGAAAGTGTCAACGAATTAGTGAACACATACAGCAATGACGTCCAGCGGGTCAGAATGATGGTTGCGATTCGTCCGAGCCGGTCAGCGCTCTACTTCATCGACGTCCGGACACAAGCGCCGTTTCGGTTCGGCAAGGAAACGCTCGAGCAAGTCACGTGCGCCCGTGTGATGTGCGAAGTGGAGGAAGACTCTCGCGGGTCCTTTCGAGGTTGGGGAGAGTCCCCTCTCTCCGCGCAATGGGCATGGCCCAGCGACGTTCCATTACGGGAACGCGAGGCGGCGTTACGACAATTCTGCCGTGAGGTGCTGGAGGCATGGTCGGCGTACGACGCAGGGGGGCATCCGCTGGTGCTCGGACATGCATTTCTGCGCGAGACGTTGCCCGGGTTGCTGGTTTCGTTCAATGCGCGGCAAAGCGCGGACAGCCAAATGCCTTACCTGGCGGCATTGATGTGCTGTGCGCCCTTCGATATCGCGCTTCACGATGCCTACGGCCACGCCACGGGCCGGCCGGTCTACGACTGCTATTCCTCTTCTGACATGCCCGAAGATTTAGCCGCCTACCTTGGAGGGGCCGACTTTAAGGGACTGTACCCAAGCGACTTTCTCTCGTACGGCGCAAGCAGGATTCCCGCATGGCATGCCGTCGGGGGATTGGACGCGTTGTCCGGAGAGGCGACGGCTTCGGGGGAAGCGGGGAAAGGGATTCCCGCAACCCTGGAAGAATGGATACGCCAAGACCAGTTGAGTCGCCTGAAAATCAAGTTGAGCGGCACCGATTTCGAGTGGGATTATGAGCGCGTGATGAACGTGGTCGATGTTTCGATGCCACGCGGGGTCACGAAGTTGGGCGTGGACTTCAACGGGACGGTGACAGATCCCAAGTACGTCATAAACCTGGTCGGACGGGTCTGCCGTGACCGACCCGACGTCCTGGACGCGCTTTGCTACATAGAAGAGCCGTTTGCGCCGGAACTGCTGGAACGCGGGACGGACGTGTCCGCCGTTGCCAAGTGGGCGCCATGCGTCCTGGATGAAAGCGCCCATGACTGGCGTGTGATGGAAAAAGCGAGCACACTCGGTTACTCGGGCGTCGTGGTGAAAACGTGCAAGACCCAGACGGAAGCGCTCTTGACGCTCAGTTGGGCGAAATACCGCGGCCTGGAGGTCTTGACCCAGGATCTGACCAACCCCATGCTTGCGCAAATCGCGCATGCCCAACTCGGGGCGCATGCGTCACCCGGCATTGGCCTCGAGACCAACTCCATGCAGTTTTATCCCGACGCGTCCGCACACGAAGCCAGGGTGCATCCGGGCCTGTATCAACGGGTGGGCGGGTGTCTCGACCTCAAGACAATCAGCGGCCCCGGATTCGGGTACAGGATTCACGAGATTGATCGTCAACTGCCCGAACCCGCCACGACTTTCAATGTTCACTGATTCCCTTCGACAAGCTTCCTTCGACTTCGCGCTGACGCGCTACGCTCAGGATGAACGGAAAGGGGGACCGTATTCTTTCCCTCCCCTTTGTAAGGGGAAGCCAGGTGGGGTAGAACTGTCTGTCCATGGGACTTCCAGGCCTCTACCTTCCCTCGCCCCTCCTTACAAAGGAGGGGAAAAGGCGGGCTGGAAGAACGGGCTCGGGGTGCTGTAGTTATTCTCATACCGGGACGTAACGCTGTTGTGAAGAAGGACTTTGAACTCATCGGAATCGTCGGTTGCGGCAAGATGGGTCGCATCTATCGCAAGGTTTTTGACCCGTTGTCCGACCGTTTCGTCATTGTTGACCCTCGGGGGGGCGACGACCTGGCCCCCCGGCCTTATGCCACGTTGGGCGACGTACCCGGCGACCTCTTTCACCGCGTTCAAGTCTGGTGCATCTGTACGCCCACGGAAAACCACTTCAAGAGCCTTGAGACGATTCTGTCGAGAAATCCACGCGCACGGGTCATCGTGGAGAAACCCGCTTGCCTGAGTTTTGAAGTCGATTTTTTCCAGGCTCTTCTCAAGAAATACCGCGAGGCGCGCGTCCTGATCAACAGGCAATACGCCGATTCTCACGCCGTCAGGGAAATGGTGCATGCGCTGAAGCGATACGACGTTGCGCACGTCGACCTGATTCGGATCGAGTTCAGTAAGGATCGCCGGCCGGACATTGACGCCGGCCGGTTTGTCGACTCGCACTTCGGGGTTCTTGGATACGAATGGTCGCATATCCTGACGATCATTCAACAGCTCCTCGGCGAAGATGATTGGGCGACGTATTGTGACCTGTCGCCGGAGTTGCAGGCGACCTTCGATGACGTGCAATTCGTCTCCGAGCTTGAAGAACGGAGCGTTTTACCGTCCGGAACGACGGTCCGGCTCAGGTCGTCGATGCTGGGCAGGTACGAATTTCCTGCTTTTGTGCCATATGACCAACTGACCTGCCATCGTTACATTGAGGTTCGCGCCGGGACGCTCCGGTTCAGGCTGCAACTCGAACCTCGTGACGAGACGAGGTTCACCGGGCGTCTCTTTGAAAATCACCTCAGGATCGAAGATGGTGGCGACGTGTTGCATGACTCCACCATCATGGATCCCTTTTTACCGAGATTTCTGCAATTGACCCTGAACCAGCTCTTCCAGCCTGACTGTCCGCCAATCGACTGGACAACGCTGGGTCGAATCATCTCGACAAGGACTGCGATACGACGTCACGACGATCAAAACAACCTGGTCACACCGATAAGCGATTCCCTTTCCATCGACTTTTGAAACGAGACAGGTTAGGTGCAAGCCTGGCTTCCTGTAAAGGGACAGACTACGGGAACCTCTGATTTATTGTGATAGCGGGATGCAGGGCAAGGCGTCCCGCAACGAAACCCGAAGCTTATCATGGA
>JAPPLK010000100.1 GCA_028819435.1 Nitrospira sp. | reverse complement strand
CCCAGGGATATTTTGAGCCACATCCCATGACTCAATCCGTGATGAATCTCGAACGCGTCGTCAGTGGCATGCAGGAGCCGGTGAAGCGGTTTCTTGACCGCGTGCAGACGCTCGGCGGGGCCAATTGTTTGGCGGCGATCGGGGTCGGCGCCATTGCCACGTCCGGCTTTGATCCGGCGCGGCATACCGCGCGTAGCGTCCTGGTTCTGGAAACGATTGATTTGGCCATGCTCCGGGAACTCGCCAAGGATGGGGTCAAACTCGGGAAAGCCAAGATTGCCGCTCCCCTGATCATGACGCCCGTGTACATTGCCGGGTCCCTGGATACGTTCCCGTTGGAGTTTCTGGAGATTCAGCAATGCCACGTGTGTTTCGTCGGCGCCGACTATTTTGCGGATCTGTCGTTTGAGGAACGCCACGTTCGGCTGCAATGTGAGCGCGAACTGAAAACCATCCTGATCGGCATGCGGCAGGGTCTCCTGGCGGCGGCGGGTCGTGAAAAACTGTTTGGGGTCATGGAAGGCGATATTGCCGAGCGGCTGGTCCGCACGCTCCGCGGGTTACTGTGGCTTCATGGACAACACGACTACCTGTCGGCGGTTGAAATCGTCGGCCGGATCGAACAGGAAACAGATCGATCCCTTCCCGGCATTCGTGCGGCGTTGCAAGAAAATCGCCAGCATGACTGGAATGACTTTACGCGGCTCTATGATGAAATTGATGGGTTAAAGACCGTGGCCGATCGCTGGTGACAACCATGGACGCGAGATCCGGGTTGGCCGTCGTGCTGCTGTTGTTCCTGCCCGCCTTGAGCTGGGGCGAGGTGTTTGTGCCGGACCCCGGTACCTACGTCGTGGACGACGCCGGCATCATCGACCCGGGAACCGAGCGGCAGTTGGAGGGCTGGCTTCGCGAACTCGAACAGAAAACCACGGCGCAGGTGAAAGTGCTGACCGTGCAGTCGACTCAAGGCGAACCGTTTTTCAGCTTTGTCCAACGGCACGCCGAAGCTTGGAAACTTGGCCGGAAGGGTCAGGACAACGGTGCCTTGATCGCGTTGGCCCTCAAAGAGCGCAAGGTGCGAATCCATACGGGGTATGGATTGGAGGGTGCACTGCCCGACTCATGGGCGGGCTCAGCTTCCCGTGCGGTCGCCTCGCAATTCTTCAAACGGGCCCAATATTCGCAGGGCCTGTTCCAATTGGCGGTTGTCACGGCCAACCAGGTTGCGGACGCCCAACGGGTCACGCTCACCGGCATTCCCCAACACCGGTATCGCCCGGGCCGGAGTGTCGGCGGCGGTGGATCGGTTCTGGGATCGTTGCTCGTCCCGCTGTTTTTTCTCTTCATGTTGTTTTCCAACATGCGGCGCCGTCGCCGGTATTATTCCACGTGGGGCGGTGGTGGCATGGTTGGCGGTATGGTCGGCGGCATGTTGCTTGGCAGCGCCTTGGGTGGCGTCACGGGACGAAGCCCGTGGGGCGTATCAGGCGGCGGTTTTGGCGGTGGATTCGGGGGAGGTTTCGGCGGATCGTTCGGCGGCGGGGGCGGCTTCGGTGGCGGCGGGGGCGGCGCGGGTTGGTAGCGCGGCGGTTGCCTGCGTCAAATACGGCATACGTAACGGAGGAAAACAATCATGAGCGCTGGACGCATCTTACTCATGGTCTTCGGAGGGTTGCTCGTCCTGATCCTGATGCTTGGTGGTTGTGTCTATTCAGGCTATAACCAGGTCATTGAAATGGATGAGGCGGTGAAGAGCCAATGGGCACAGGTCGAAAATCAATTGCAGCGACGGTTTGAATTGATTCCGAACCTGGTCAATACCGTCAAGGGCGTGGCGAGCCAGGAAGAGAAGATTTACCTGGGCGTTGCCAATGCCCGCAAAGCCTATTTCCAGGCGCAATCGGTCAATGAGAAAGCCCGTGCCGCGGGCGGGTTCGAGTTGGCGCTCTCGCGGCTGTTGGTCTTGCGGGAAACCTATCCGCAACTCAAATCCGATCAATCGTTTTTGAAACTCCAGGACCAACTGGAAGGCACGGAGAATCGCTTGGCGGTCGAACGAAAACGGTACAACGATGGCGTTCGGGTCCTGAACACCTTTATCCGAAAATTGTTGGGACGGCTCTATGCCGGACTGGCCGGTGTGGAACAAGCCGAATACTTCGAAATAGGAGAAGAGGCCCGAGCCACGCCCAAGGTGGAGTTTTGAAAAATGACTCCCCCCTTAAGGGGGAGTCGGAGAGCCAAGGGCACGGCCCGCAGGCGAACCGGTGGGGGGGGGAGAGACGCCGGGTTATTCTGTTCTTTGATCCATGGGCACGTAGTCGATGCATAAGGGGCCGGTGTACAATTGTCGAGGCCTGCCGATCTTGATGTGGGGGTCCTGCATCATTTCCCTCCAATGGGCGATCCATCCCGGTAACCGGCCGATGGCAAACAGGACCGTGAACATGTTCACGGGAAATCCGATCGCCCTGTAAATCACCCCGCTGTAAAAATCCACGTTGGGATACAATTTATTCGAGACGAAAAAGTCGTCCTTGAGCGCGGCGTCCTCCAGGTTTTGGGCGACGTCCAGCAACGGATCGTGAATGCCGAGGACGTCCAGGACTTGCTCGCAGGCCCGTTTGAGAATTCTGGCCCGGGGGTCGTAGTGTTTGTAGACGCGGTGGCCGAATCCTGCCAGGCGAAAGGGATGGGTGCGGTCCTTGGCCAGTTCGATATATTTCCGCACGTTGTCGCCGTCGGCATGGATAGTTTCGAGCATCTCCATCACCTGCTGATTCGCGCCGCCGTGTCGGGGTCCCCACAGTGCATAGATGCCGGCGGACACTGACGCAAAAAGATTCGCATGCGACGATCCGACAAGACGCACCGTGGACGTCGAGCAATTTTGTTCATGATCGGCATGGAGGATGAATAACAGGTTCAAGGCCTTGCTCACAACGGGATTCACCGCGTATGGCTCGGAAGGTACCGAGAACATCATGCGGAGAAAATTGGAGCAATAGTCCAGCCCGTTATCCGGATAGACAAAGGGCTGCCCGATTGATTTCTTATAGGAATAGGCGGCAATAGTCGGGATTTTGGCAAGGAGACGGTAGGTGGAGATCTCGACCTGTTGAGGGTCGGTCGGGTCGTGGCTGTCCTGGTAAAACGTCGAAAGCGCGCCGACCACGGCCGAGAGAATGGCCATGGGATGCGCGTCCTTGGGGAACCCGTCATAAAAGCGTTTCACGTCTTCGTGCAGCATCGTGTGTCGTGTGATGGCGTTTGCAAATCGCTCATACGCGGATTGGACGGGCAGGTTTCCCTCAATCAGGAGGTAGGCGGTCTCCAAAAAGTTCGACTGTTCGGCCAGTTGTTCAATGGGGATCCCACGGTATCGAAGAATCCCGTTGTCTCCGTCCACAAACGTGATGCCGCTGGAACACGAGGCGGTATTCACGTATCCGGGGTCAAAGGTGGTGAGTCCCGTTTGGGCGCGTAGCCTCGTGACGTCTAGCACCTGTTCGCCTTCGGTTCCCGTGGCGACGGGGATTTCAATGTCTTGGTCCGCAACGTGGAGTGTGGAGTGCCGGCTCATGGGGGACCCTCCTTAAGAACACGTATTGCTTTTCATAAGACGCTATTCCATTCTACCGGAATCATTTTGGGAGAAGCGCGCCATATAGGGTCAAGGGGTTGCTGTCAAAGCAAGAACCTTGATAGGTAACATCTTCGTAAACGGTGGCACACCCTTCTTTCACGCGATTATGCCGGATTACCTGATCACTTGGATTCACCTTGCTGCGGCTATCGCACTCATCGGGGGATTGATATTTTCCCAATTCGTGCTGGCACCGGCGGCAAGAGATTTGGCATCCGATTCAAAAGCCAGGGAAGTCGTCCGCTTGGCAGGCCGTCGCTTTCGGACGATCTCGTGGGTCAGTCTCATCATCCTGATCCTGACCGGCGCGTATCAGATGTTGAATGAGAGCGGAGCAGCCCGGATCGAAACCACTTGGGGCGTGGTGTTGATGCTGAAGCTGTTCCTGTTCGTCATCGCCTTCGGACTCCTCCTTATTCACGATTTCATTATCGATCCGTATGCCCCGTTGTCCAAGGATGCTTCACCGGCATCCGTCTCACCGACCATCTCCGCCCGGGCCGATACCCTGCAAAAAGCCGTCATCGTGATGACCCTGGCCGTCCTGCTCGTGGCTTCGTATCTGGCGAAGATCTAGGGTTGCATTGTGCATGTTCCTAATCGGCGCTCCCGGGAAGTTTCCCGACCCGGCGAATTTCGCCGTTCCTGATACGGGCAACGTACCCTTCGATCTCACGTTTGACTTGAGGTCCCAGAATATACAGGGCGATCACGTTCGGGATCGCCATGGCGAAAAACATCGCATCGACGAACTCGAGCGCCGCGTTCATGGAGATGACGGCGCCCGTCGACAAGAGCAGGCAGTAGACAATCTTGTAGCCGAGATCGGTCCAGTACGATTCACCCGCGAGATAGGTCCAACATTTGACGCCGTAATAAGACCAGGTGAGCATCGTCGTATAGGCAAAGAGTACGACGGCGATTGCAAGAATTTTCGGAAACCACGGAAAGACGGAGGCATAGGCCGCCGATGTAATCTCAATTCCCGAAAGCCCCTGAATCTTGTAGGCCCCGGTGACAATCACGATGAGCGCGGTCATCGTGCTGACCACAATCGTATCGATAAACGGCTCGAGCAAGGCCACGAGTCCTTCGCTCGACGGTTCCCTCGTCTTCACGGCGGAATGCGCAATGGCGGCAGAGCCGATGCCGGACTCGTTTGAATACGCGGCTCGTTGAAGGCCGATAATCATGGCGCCGATGACGCCGCCGCTCACCCCTTCCGGTGCGAAGGCCTCGACAACGATGCTGACAAACGCCGCCGGCACCTGTTCGACGTGCAGACAGAGGATGATGACTCCGGTCGCCAGATAGATGAATGACATCAGGGGAACGAGCGCCTGGGCGACCACTCCGATCACGCGGACACCGGCGATGATCACGACCCCGACCGTGAACGCGATGATAATCCCGAACGCCAAGCCGTTTTGAACACCCGTGACTACGGAAAATTGGGTGAAGGCCTGGTTGACTTGGAAGAGCGTCAAACTGGCCACGATGCCGAAAACGGCAAAGAGGGAGGCCAGGAAGACCCCAAGTCGCGCAAATCCGCGCTCCGCAAGCCCTTTGTGAATGTAATACATCGGGCCTCCTGATACCGTGCCGTCGGCATTGATCCGGCGGTAGGCGACGCCGAGCGTGCATTCCACCATCTTTGTTGCCATTCCAAGGAGGCCTGCCAGGATCATCCAGAACATGGCGCCGGGGCCGCCAATCGAAATGGCCACGGCGACGCCGGCGATGTTTCCGATGCCGACCGTTCCGGAGAGAGCGGCGCTTAACGCCTGGAAATGGGTGAGGTCGCCGGGTTCGTCGTCACGCGTGTACCGGCCACGCACAATTCTGAGTGCCAAACCGAAGTAGCGGATATTCGGAAAGCGGAAATACAGTGAGAAAATGAATCCCGCCGTGATCAACCAAAAGGCGATCACCGGAACGTCAAGACCAGCGATGTTGAGCGAAAAAAATATGACGTCGGAGATGACACCAGTAATCGGCGAGATCACTTGGTCAATTTGTTGGTCAAGATTCATCGGAAGAATCAGGCCGTCGGGTCGCGGGGTATTCTTTCAGCAACACGTTTCAGCAGATCTTCATAAACACCTTCAAGATTATTCAGTATTTCCGCATTCGGGTAGCGAAAAACTGCGATGCCCAGCATATTCAGTCTTTGGGTTCTGGTTGCGTCGTATTGCTGTTGTTCAGCATGGGTATCGCCGTCTATCTCGATAGCAAGCATCAATTCTGAGCAATAAAAATCGATGATATATTGATCGATCGGTTTTTGCCGGATGAATTTGAATGTGCCAAGCCGTTTGTTTTGCAAGACTTCAAACCAGAGTCTTCTTTCTGCAGGTGTTGGATTTTTTCGGTTTTCACGCGCCTTGTCGGTCAGGGTCTTGTCGTAAGGGATAAAACCCCCCTGGCCCCCAACCCCCCTGCCCCCCTTATCAGGGGGGTTGGCTAGTAGGTTGGGTTTCCGGGGAGTGTCACGCCGAGTTTTGCTCTTCTGGTACACCTTATTTCCAGTCGCCTGAGCTGAAGTCCCCCTGACAAGGGGGATTGAGGGGGTTATCTTTTATCGGGAAGCCTAAAACGGGGTCTCACCGTTACGCAATTTGGCGAGGGCTTGCTTGACGAACTCGGCGTCCTGGCTGCCGGGATCGAGGTTCTTGTAGGCGGTGGCCCAAAATTCTTCGGTTTCCCGATGTCGCTTCAAATACCAGAGAGCCAATCCTTTATACCAGTTCACCCCGGGTTCGTTGGGGCGATCGACCAACACGCGGTCGAAATGCTGGAGCGCGGCTTTGAAGACTTTGGGGTCGTCGAATTTTCGTTGTTCGATCATGATGACGCCCAGGTTGTAATGCGCTTCATGATTGCGGGGATCCAGTGCCAGAACCTTTTCGTACGCCTTCTTCGCGTCATCCACACGTTCCAGGACCATGTAGGAGCGACCGGCCATCATCTGGCCCTGCACGTCATCGGGATTTTCTTTGAGCCTGGCTTCCA
>JAPPLK010000018.1 GCA_028819435.1 Nitrospira sp. | reverse complement strand
TGAAGGAGGGGGCCTTGGTACGAATATCCACCAATAACCGGATCAGTTTCCAACAACAACGGCGTATCGAGATCCAGGACGGAACACCCGCCGATACCCAAGGCGATGCCGTAAGAGCACCCCATGGCGACCCGGGTCTCCACCATCCCGCCCAGCATCACGTGAAGACCGGCGGCTTTCGCCACGTTTGCCATGAGGACCCCGTCCAATAAGCCGCTTTTGGTAATTTTAATATTGACGTAGTCCGCCGCCCGGTGACGGATGACGGCTTGGAGGTCACGCAGCGATTGCGCTGATTCATCTGCGGCAATGGGAACATGGCAATCACGTTTGAGTTTGGCGTGGCCTTCGAGGTCGTCCTTGGCCAGCGGTTGTTCCAGGAGGAGGATTGTGCCGCCAAACCGGTTGATGCCTTGTATCAAGGCAACGGCCTCCTCGCGCGTGTATCCCTGGTTGGCATCAATCACGAACGCCACGTCGGGACAATGACGATGCAAGGTTTCCACTCGACGAACGTCCTCGTTTACGTCATGGCCGACCTTCATTTTGAAGAGGCGAAACCCCCGTTCATACCATTGTTGGGCGAGTTCCCTTGTTCGCTCCAAAGAGGCGATGGGAATGGTGACGTCCGTTTCACGCGCACGCACGTCCGCTCCACCCCACAAGGCCCACAAGGGGACGTGAAGCGTGCGTGTCAGGGCATCGAGGAGCGCGGTTTCCAATCCACACCGGGCCGCGGGCGAACCGGGTGCGCGTTCGGACAGTTCGTGGCCGAGCCGTTGATAATGAAGCGTCGATTGTCCGAGCAGGTGTTCTCCCAATAGCCGGGCGTTCTTTAGACTGCTCTCGCGATCTTCCCCGGTGACGGCGGGAAATGGGGCAATCTCCCCGTACCCGATGGTTCCATCACTCAGTGTCAGCCGTACGAAGGCATTTTTCGCCACCTGGAGTTGGCCCGTGGCCACGACAAAGGGATCGGTGACAGGAAGATCCAGTGAGCAGAATTCAATATTTGCGATGGTAAAGGAGGAGGCGCTCATTCCGGAACGTGAAGCGTCAGAAGGCTCCGTTTATCATGATCGCTGCATTGGTTGCAGCTTCGCCGTTATTCCTTCCACGTGAAACCGGCGGCACCGGCAAGGGCCCTGGGAGTCTGTAAACCGGTGTGGCGTTTGTCGTCGATGATCCAGGTTGGATAACTGCGAATGTTGTTTGCCGTGCACGGTGCGGTAAGAGGACTGCCACGTCCCCCGGAACTGCATTCCACGTACGGCAGCCGTTTCGCGGACGCTTTGAACAGTGCTTTCTGCTCCTGGCAACGTGGACACCAATAGGCCCCGTAAAACTTGGCTCCCGTCTCGGTCAGGTGGACGGCCAGCGCCTGAAGCTGCGGGTCCTCGGGGCCGGCGGCCTCGTCGAACACCCCGCTGTAGTGAAGGTGGAGTCCGCCAACGATAAGCACGGCGACCACGCTTGCTTCCTTTAACGACGTTGCCCAGTCCGAAGGCCGCTGGAGCAAGGTCAGGATCATAATGGCCGTGATGGTGCCGAATGAGGCAAGGCAGTAGGCGCACGTCGCTTCGATTTCCACGATGGAGATCACGGTCAGGTAGGCACTGATGCCGAATCCGCCGACTGCGACGAAAATCAGGGGAGTCCAACTCTTGGGTTTTGTCCTGGCTCGCCAAGCCAGCGCGGCCGACGCGAGGTAGGTGAACAGGCCCCACGTGGCCATGGGCATTCCCAGAAACGTGGCCCAACGACTGTTTTGAACAAGGTCGCATCCCGATCCCTCGCTACAGAAAGCCGGGTGTGCTTCAAACAAGGCGGTGTAACTGAGGTACGTCGTCAACGCGGCGCCAAGGACGCTCAACGTGAGCAGGACGAGGGTAAGCGGGGAGTTCGGAGCCGGCGTGCGAGTTGGCGGAGTATGCTGGGGACTTCCCGCGCTCCCGGTTTTTTGCCTTTTACGGTGTTTTGCCATGATAGTCGGTGTTCATTGCTTGGTTGACAATTCCTACTCTTTCCTCCATTGCCCTTCTTTGCCTGCCCTAAGCGAAGTCGAAAGGTCAGGAGGGGCCTAGGGGGGGGTAGAGAAAGGAGAGGCATTGAATTGAAGCGTACTTCATGATACTCGTTGTTGCACGGAGGACGCAAAGGGTTCTCTCACTCCAAAGCAGAAGGCAGGGCCTTTCCCAGAATCACCCGCAACACTTTTTCCTTGTGTTGCCGCAGGATGCGGATGCTGACCGGCTGCATGGGGCGCGTGTGTTCGATCACGTACGTCTTGAGTTGACTGGCCGAGCTAATCGGCCGGTCGTCGATCGACAGCAGGACGTCACCCTTTTTGAATCCCGCCCGTCGTGCCGGTCCCCTTGCCTGCGCTACGGCCATGTGCCATCGGTTTTCAAATTTGACGGAGGTCAGTTGTAGCCCGAGTTTCGAAAAGTGAAACGGCTGTCCCTGCTTGAGGGCCGTCACGATTTTGTTGACCAATGGTCCCGGTACGGCAAAGGCGAACCGGCTGCATCGACGTTCCTCTCGAACGGTTTCGGTTTGAATGATCGCGTGGACAAGGCCGACGATTTCTCCCCGCGCATTGAACAACCCTCCGCCGGAATTGCCGCTGCATGCTGAAAGGTCGACTTGCAGAAGACGGGATTGTACGGTTTGCAAAAACGTATTGGGATTGCCGACGTGTCCATAGCTGATGGCAGGGCCCCAACCCAGGGGGTAGCCCACGGTGAAGACCCGTTCTCCCGGCAAGGCCTCGGTTTGACTGAACGTTCGTGCTGCGAGTCCGTGGGGCACCTCCTCTTGAGAGATGCGATACAGGGCAACGTCCAAAAAGTGATTCACGCCGACTAATGCGGCAGGCGCTTCCTCCAACGTGCTGGCTATAACGGACACGTGTGGAGGATCCGCAGTTGTTCCGGCGCCCTGGCCCTTTGTGGCGTGTCGGGCAGTGAGGATATAGCCGTCTCCCAGGTAAATTCCCGACCCTCTCACGGAGAAAGCCTTCCCGTCAGGCTGAGCCGATTTAGTGAGAATGCCCACGGTTCCGAGTTTGGCTTGTTCAACAACTTCGGCAAAGCCTGCCCTGAGCCTGCCCTGAGCCTTGTCGAAGGGCGTCGTCGAAGGGTCGGCCGTGTTGGCCCCAAGCAGCGACGGGATGAGCAGGGACGCGCTCCACGCAAGACACGTTGCGATAGTTTTAAGCACGGTGTGTCTCTCGTTGTCCAATATGGGTCTGTTTTACGAGCCAGCCATGGCGAAGTTGTCTTGCATTTCAATGCTATCCTCGAACCGGCCATTACACAAGTGCAGGGGACGGCTCAGGCCGTCCCGCCCTCACCCCAGCCCTCTCCCAGAGGGAGAGGGAGGAAAATGCCCCCTCATCCCCAGCCCCGGTCGGGAATGTTGTAGGGGCGGTGTCCGCCCTTCCTTCTTGGTTTTTTCGGTTCTTCCGGTAGGGTAGAATGAGAAAGACGCTTTGCAACGGATGTTTGTCCTGGGCGGAGGGAAGGACCTTGGCTTGGGACTTCAGCCAGGAAAAGGAGAGGGCATCATGAAAATCTACAACGTTGTTCTTTTGCTCGTGCTGGGAGGAGGGTTGCTCCTCGGCATGAATGACACGTCGGTTGGTCAAACGGCCAAGGGAAATTATGCGATCGCCACGTTTGCCGGAGGGTGTTTCTGGTGTATGGAAGGCCCCTTTGATGAACTCGATGGAGTGATTTCCACGACGTCGGGGTATACCGGCGGGCAGACGGTCGATCCGACCTACGAAGACGTCTCTGCGGGGGGAACCAGACACGCCGAGGCCGTCCGGATAACGTATGATCCTCAGAAAATCAGTTATCGCGAGTTATTGGCCGTCTACTGGCCCAATACGGACCCCACGACGCCGAATGCCCAGTTCTGTGATCACGGCAACCAGTATCGCCCCGCGATCTTTTATCACAATGATGAACAGCGTGAATTGGCGGAGGCCTCGAAAGAGGAAATCGAACGGACCAAGACGTTCAGTGCTCCGGTCGTAACGGAAATTACTCAAGCCACGGCGTTTTATCCGGCAGAGGAGTATCACCAGGATTTTTATCAGAAAAATCCCATTCGATATAAATTTTACCGCTTGACCTGCGGACGCGACTCCCGGTTGGCTGCCCTGTGGGGAGACGACGGCAGCCATTCCGAAAGATCGTGACGGCTTGTCGATTTCGAGAAGTTGCGATAAGGTACGGCGCATCTTCCTGTCGGGGTACACGTGAAATTCACCGAGGAATGACCATGCGGCTCTCAGGTCGACAAATCGGGCTCCTGAAAGAGTACATGCATGATTTGGTGGAACAGGCGAAACAGGAAGAGGCCACCACGGCGGCATTCGGGTATGTCTCCAAACCGTACCGGACCGACCAGGCTGTTTCAGACCTGTTGGCCATCCTGGATGACCGTATCGAATCGGAAGGCGTCCAGGTTGGATTATCAGTCGAGTTTCTGCATCACATGTGGACCCTGTGCAACAGGGCCAACGACCAGTTGCAGGACACGGTCTGGCTGAGGCGTAGCCTGGATGGAGAGCCGGCGACAAAAGCCCGAGTTCGAGAACTGACGTATCGGGCATTGCTGGAGTACCTGGAAAGTCTGCCCGAGAACTTGCGGTCGTCTTCCGACTGACCGTCTCTTCTTTCCTCACTCGTATCCATGGAAGCGAACGTGACACCAAAGGGGTTTTCATGTGTGGTGACGCCTTGTTTCTCGTCGTGAGCCGGCGTCATGGATAACGTCCGCCGCAAACGCGAACGCATGATTGTTCGCGGTCGTGATCGAGGAACACGGCTTCTCCTGAAAGGCCGGCGCGTCAGTTTGGCATTGAGCCGAAGCCGTATGGGACTGGTGCTGGTCGGGCTCCTGATTTGTGTTTCGTCGTATAAACTTGGATGGTTTGTTGCAGGGAATTGGGCGCTACTGGGATTTTTTCTCTGTTTCCTGGGTGTGGCAAACGTCCATAACCGGTTGGAACGACGGTTGCGTCGCCTTGGAACGTGGGTCGACGTTCAGGAAAGTAACTTGGCGCGTCTGCGGGTGGATTGGGAATCCATTCCGAAAACGACGTTGCGTCTATCTTCCGAACATCCGTACGCCGCAGATCTTGATCTCCTCGGGAAGTATTCCTTGTTCCGTTTGCTGGACACGACGGTGTCGCGGGACGGGCAGTTGTTATTGATCGCTTGGATGACTCGTCAAGACGCGCTTTCGTTCGAACGATGGGAGAGCCGGCAGCAACTCGTCCGGGTCCTGACCTCATTGCGAGGATTACGGGACCGGGTTCGGCTCGTGGCGAACTGCCTGAGTCCCAATTCGATCACGACGGACCGGTTGGAAAGCCTGTTGGAGAATTCCGGGCCTATGGCTCGATTGGGTTTGTTGTTGCTGACGGCGAGTGCGCTGGCCGGTCTCAATATGGTTCTTTTTGTTTTCTGGTTGCTCGGTGGATCGGGTTATTGGATCGTTTCCTTTCTGCTCTACGCGCTATTGTTGCTTCTCACCGGAAGGCGGGTGAGTCACGTGTTTGGACGGGCTCTCAACTTGCACCTGGAGTTAGACAAACTCGCCGCGGTGATCGGAATTTTCGAGAAGCGGTCGTATGGACGGTATCCCGAGCTTCAGGCGATGACCGACCTATGGCGAAACGAGGACGGTCGCCCCTCGGTTGCCATCAGGCAACTTGCGAGAGTGTGTAGCGGGCTCAGTCTGAAAGCGCATCCTCTTTTGCATATTGCCATACACCTCGTGGTCCCGTGGGACCTGGCCTGGACGTGGTATTTGCAAAAAGTCTGCAACCGGTTACGGCCCGTTCTGCCGGATTGGATCTTACACTTGGCGATTATCGATGCGGCTATGGCATTGGCCACGTTTGCCTACTTGAATCCATCTTACGCGTGGCCTTGCAGGCGGCCCGAGGGGAACGCCACGCCAATCGGCATTTCCGGAACGGCTATCGGCCATCCCCTGCTTGCCCACGAACAACGGATCAACAATGATTTGACGCTGGAAGGCTTGGGCCGCGTCTTCCTGGTCACAGGTTCCAACATGTCCGGTAAAAGCACGTTCTTGCGAACGGTTGGGATCAACGCGTGCCTGGCGCAGGCCGGGGGACCCGTGTGTGCCGAATCCTGGTCCTGGTCGTGGCTGCGGATCAGGACCTGCATCAGGGTTGAAGATCGGCTCGAAGAAGGGTTGTCATATTTTTACGCCGAGGTCAAACGTTTGAAAAGCCTGCTGGTGGCGATGGCCGACGGGGACAAAGCCCCGGTGCTGTTTCTGATCGATGAAATCTTCAAGGGAACCAATAACCGGGAACGATTATTGGGAAGCGAAGCGTTCATCCGCGAACTGACCGTCGGGCGGGGATTGGGCCTCGTCACCACGCACGACCTGGAGTTGGCCAACCTGGAACGGGAATTGGCAAATTTCGTCAACGTGCATTTCCAGGAAACGGTTGGTGACAAGGCCTTGCAGTTCGACTATTGCCTTCGCCCCGGACCCTGTCCCACCACGAATGCGCTACACATCATGGCCATGGAAGGTTTGCCGGTTCCCAAAACGCCTTCAGACAATTCAGGGAATGAAGGAACCTCTGATTTATTGTGATAGCGGGATGCAGGGCAAGGCGTCCCGGA
>JAPPLK010000087.1 GCA_028819435.1 Nitrospira sp. | reverse complement strand
TCAGGCGTCGGCCAATGCGGCCATTTGGCGGAATTTTTTGTCGCGGTCGGCGAGGAGTTGGTCCGTGGACGTGGTGAGGAGTTGGTTCAGTTGGACGTGGAGGGTTTGGGCAAGGGCTTGACTGATGCGTTCCACGTCGCGATGCGCCCCTCCGAGTGGCTCGGGTACGACTTCGTCGGCAATGCCTAATTTGAGCAGTTCCGCGCCCGTCATTTTCAGGGCCGCGGCTGCGGCTTGCGTCCTGGTGGCATCTTCCCACAGGATCGCCGCGCACCCTTCCGGGGAAATGACCGAGTAGATCGAGTGTTCCAACATCACGATCCGGTCGGCCACGCCCAATGCCAACGCGCCGCCGCTTCCCCCTTCTCCCGTGATGATGGCCACGATCGGCACCTTGAGCCCGGACATCGCGAACAGGTTTCTGGCAATGGCCCTGGCTTGACCGCGTTCCTCGGCTCCGATGCCGGGGTAGGCTCCCGGCGTATCGATAAACGTGACGACCGGGCGTTTGAATTTCTCGGCCAACTGCATCAACCGCAAGGCTTTCCGATAACCTTCAGGATTCGCCATCCCGAAATTTCGTTTCACCCGCTCCTTGAAGCTTTGTCCTTTTTCATGACCGATGACGCAAATGGACCGGCCCCGAAACGTGGCAAATCCGCCGACGATGGCCTTGTCGTCGCCGAAGGTACGGTCACCGTGGAGTTCGACAAAGTCTTCACATATGTGCTTCATATAGTCCAGGATCGACGGGCGTTGGGAATGGCGGGCGACCTGCGTTTGCTGCCAAGGGGTCAGGTTGCTGAAGATTTCCTGCTCCATCCTGGCCAACCGGCCTTGGAGAATGCGGATCAGCCGCGGGAGTGCTTTCCTCTCGGACCCTGATTTCTTCAGCTTCTCCAGCCGCTCCTCGAGTTCTTTCAACGGCTTTTCGAATTCCAGAAAATCACGCATAGCAGACTCGCGTCACTGAAACGTGACGGTTTCTTTCCCGAGAATTTGTTCCACTTCATACACCAGGTTCGAACTCGGCAACACGCCTAAATTCGGCAACGAGGCACTTTCCGCTTGCACCTGGGAATCCAGATGGAAGTGAAAGGCAACCGGGGCCGGCCCCGGGTGACGGTGTAACACTTCGTGCAATTTGGGGAGCTTGCCCCACGTGGCCGGTGTTTCCGCGAGTTGGACGATGACCCGTTTCACCGTCTTGGCCTGCAAGTCGTTCAGGGGTTCCAGTTTGGTCGCCTTCAAACGGGCGCCCGTATCCATGTGATCCACCGTGCCGGCCGCCTGGATGACGGTATCCGCATTCAGAAATTCCGCACAGCTTTGGAACAGTTCGGGAAACACGATGATTTCGACCAACCCTTGCAAGTCTTCCATTTGGACGTACGCCATCCGGTTTCCTTTTTTTGTGGTGGTGACTTTCACGCTGCCGATCACTCCGCAGATTTTGATTTCCCGACCTTCGTGCGCCTCGTGGAGCGTGGCCGTGTTGTGCGTCGACAGCAGGCGGATGGCTTCGGCGTGTTGCGCCAAAGGATGCGCGGTGATGTAGAATCCGGTCAGTTCCCGTTCAAATTGGAGGATTTGGGCCTGCTGCCATTCATCGATCGAGGGTAACGGTCGAGTCAGGGCGTCCGGGTTCGAGCCACCTGCTTCACCTGTCCCGAACAAGGACGTCTGCCCCAAGGCACGTTCCTTTTGAATGGCGTTGGCTTCATCCAGTGTTTGTTCCATAACTGCCGTTAATTGAGCCCGTTTTGCTCCCATGGAGTCAAATGCGCCGACCTTGATCAACCCCTCGATCACGCGCTTGTTGGCCTTGTGCAGGTCGATCCGGCAACAGAAATCGAAAAAAGACGAAAATGGGCCTTCGGCTTCCCGGCTCGCAATGACGGACTCAATGGCGCTGCCGCCGACGTTTTTGATCGCCGCTAGCCCGAACCGGATTCCTCCCTCCACGACGGTAAAGTTTTTCTGGCTCTCATTCACGTCAGGCGGCAGGATAGGAATTCCGCGTTCACGACATTCGGTGAAATAGCCCACCATTTTGTCCGTGTTTCCCATTTCGCTCGTGAGGAGCGCGGCCATGAATTCAGTGGGATGATGCGCCTTCAAGTAAGCCGTTTGGAACGTCACCAGGGCGTAGGCCGCGGAATGGGACTTGTTGAATCCATACCCGGCAAAGTATGCCATCTGGTCGAAGATTTTTTCGGCTTTCTTTTCCGCGAACCCCTTGGCCTTCGCGCCCTCGAGAAACAGTTCTTTTTGTTTGGCCATCTCTTCGGGTTTTTTCTTCCCCATGGCCCGCCGTAGTAAATCGGCTTGCCCCAAACTGAACCCGGCCATGAGATTGGCAATGGCCATGACCTGTTCCTGATAGACCATGACCCCGTAGGTTTCCTTGAGAATGGGTTCCACCGCCGGGGGGTCGTACGCAATTTTCAAGGGATCGCGTTTGCGCTTGATAAAGTCATCCACCATGCCGCTTTCCAAGGGACCCGGCCGGTAGAGGGCGAGGATCGCGATGAGATCTTCAAAGCCTTCCGGTTTGATGCGAACCAATAAATTGCGCATGCCTGAACTTTCCAGTTGGAAGATCCCTGAGGTCTTACCGGAGGCCAGCAGCGCGTAGGTCTCGGCGTCGTTCAGCGGAAGCCGTTCGATATCGAGGCGTTCTCCCTGGGCCTGGTTCACCATGGTCACGGCATGGTGAATCATGGTGAGGGTTTTCAGCCCGAGAAAATCAAATTTCACCAGCCCCACTTTTTCGATGTCCGTCATCGAGTATTGCGTGACGATTTCGTTGTTGGCCGTTTTGTACAACGGCACGTGTTCGATCAGGGGTTTCTGTGAAATCACCACGCCTGCCGCGTGCGTGGAGGCGTGTCGCGCCAGGCCTTCGAGGGCTTGGGCCGTCTCCATGAGTTCCTTCATCCGTCCATCGCCGTCAACCAACTCCTGGAGGCGCGACTCCTGGGTCAAGGCATCCTTCAAGGTGATATTGAGCTGTGTCGGCACGAGTTTGGCGACACGGTCCACTTCGGCGTAGGGAATATCCATCACGCGGCCCACGTCCCGGATGGCGGCCTTGGCGCCCAGCGTCCCGAACGTGATGATCTGGCACACGTGGTCTTCGCCGTATTTGTCAATCACGTAATTGATGACTTCTCCCCGGCGGTCCATGCAGAAATCCATGTCGATGTCCGGCATGCTGACGCGTTCGGGATTGAGGAACCGTTCAAAGAGCAGGTTGTATGCGAGCGGGTCCAGGTCGGTGATGGAAAGGGCATAGGCTATTAAACTGCCGGCTGCTGACCCCCGGCCTGGTCCCACCGGAATGCCGCGTGACCGGGCAAACTTGATGATGTCCCAGACCACCAGGAAATAGCCGGCGTAGCCCATCTGGGTGAGCACGGCCAATTCCTCCTGAAGGCGGAGTTGGTAGGTCTCCTGGGGCAGGTTCGACGGCCTGGCTTTCAGGCGCTCGGCCAAGCCTTCCTTGGCCAGGGTTTCCAAATAGGTTTCATGGGTGAAGCCTTCGGGTACCTGATAGTGCGGAAGCGACAAGGCGTTGTTGGTCAGGTTCACCCCGCATTGTTCCGCGATGCGACAGGTGTTCAGGACGGCTTCGGGGAGTTCGGAAAACTCTTCGACCATCTCTGCCGTGGACTTGACGTACAGTTGGTCGGTATCGAACTTCATGCGGTTGGCGTCGCTCAACGTCTTCCCGGTTTGCAGGCACAGCATGATTTCATGAGGGCGCGCGTCTTCTTTTTTCAAATAGTGGCAGTCGTTGGTCCCCACCAACGGAATGCCGAGCTTTTTGTGGATCTCCACGAGGCCCCGGTTGGCGATCAGTTGGTAGTCGAGCCCATTGGCCTGGACTTCGAGATAATAATGGTCTTTCCCGAAGATTTCGCGGTATTCCCCGGCGGTTTGCGTGGCTTTCTCCATATCCCGTTGGCCGATGAGATAAGGAACCTCCCCGCTCAAACACCCGGATAAGGCAATGAGGCCCTCGTGGTGTTCCTGCAGGAGTTCCTTATCCATCCGGGGTTTGTAATAAAACCCTTCGAGATAGGCTTTGCTCGACAGCTTGATGAGGTTATGGTAGCCCTTGAGATTGGTGGCCAGGAGGATCAGGTGATAGTAGTCGTTGTGGGCCAACAGTCCTTCGCGTTGTCGCCGGCTGCCGGGCGCGAGATAGGCTTCGCATCCGATGATGGGCTTCACCCCGTGGGCGGTGGCCTTTTCGTAGAAATCGATGGCGCCGAAGAGGTTGCCGTGATCCGTGATAGCGAGTGCGGGCTGGTGAAAGTCCCGGACCTGCTTGAGAAGCGGATTCAACTGATTCGCGCCGTCCAGCAGGCTGTATTGGGTGTGGAGGTGCAGGTGAACGAATTGAGAAGACAAGGGGGGACCCTCCCTTACGGCTATTTCCCCAAGCTCAGTTCGTAGAGCAGCGCTTTCCAGCCTTGCGCTTCCGTAATGAACCCTTTGGGTTGGACAACGGGGAGCATGCCCGTACCCGGGACCCGGCCGGATTGGCCCATGCTACCATTTTTCAGGACCCACATCAGTTCGCCTGGTGTGCGTAACTTATGGAATTTCGGATTCGTAAAGTTGCGGGGTTGGATCGGCAGGTTCTTGGCGGCGGCGCCGTTACCTTTGCCTTCGGGGCCGTGGCAACTGATACACCCTCCGACGCCCAGGAAGATAGCCTTGCCCTCCGCCAGGATTTCCGGCGTGGCTTCAAACGGCGGTTTGACTTTCTTGGCTTTGGCTAATTCACCGGACGGCACACGGGGAATCCTGATATCGTACTCTCCGCCGGCTTGCCCGTATCCGGTCGGATTCACACTCCAGGCCGTTCCTGAAAAACCCACACACAATCCCGCAATGAACGTGACACATAACACGCTTCTTCTCACGGCATTCTCCTCTTCGATGAATGTATTAAAGATGAAGTCCCCGGGTCCGGAGGCTCCAGACGTTTTTACTCTAACCAACGTCGTAGGGGCAACCCCCCCCCGTGGTTGCCCTGGGTGCCGGTGTGAAGGACAGGCACAGGGGCCTGTCCCTACCAGAATACGTGAACACCTAACAATCACCGAAGGAACAACGAAGCTTGTCATTCCATTGGAAGGCAGAGGAAGGTTTTATGCTAGAATGCGGGGCCATTCAATCGGGACGGTGTCCTCGCTGTCCCCTGCGACCGAGGAATGACTCTGATGCGAATATCACAGGGGCGTAGCTATGCCGTTTGACGAGCGGGCCAAGGCTCGCTATTTCTCGGGCATGCGCCGCCGGATCGGCGAACTACGAGTCCAGTCGGAACGCAGCCTGGATTTTGCCATCGACACCATGATGCTGGAACGGGCCGAAAGTTACATTAAGGTCGAGACCGGTCTGACGGAAATCGAACGGATGGTCACGCTCATCGAAGAGGAATTAGACGAGGTCCGGGAACTGACGCATGCCCAGCGTCTGGAAGCCCGCCTCGAATTCATCGAGGATCGTTTTGAAGATTTCGACAGCGAAATCCATCAACGTCCCAAGCGACGCCGGCGAAAGATCAACCTGTTTGATTTTTTCAAGAAAGCCACGGGAAGCGGCGATGTCGCGGCTTCTCAAGGGGAAATCAGTTCCCACCAGGACGCGTATGAGGCCCTGGGTCTGGAATTCGGGAGTTCCATGACGGCGGTGACCCGGGCCTTTCGTCAAAAAGCCAAAAAACTCCATCCCGACATCAATAAAGGGGACCGTAGCGCCGAACCCGAATTGCGGCGCATCATCGAGGCGTACCAGTTTCTGAGAGCGGATTCCACGATCCCTCGTACCGAGGCCCACGGTACGGAAAGCCAAACCCGGTAAGGCCCGGCAGGTCGGGTTAGCCGAAGATGTAACCCGACAGCCAATCTGTGCCTCCTCTCCCTTGATGGGAGAGGATTGAGGTGAGGGTGAGAAAATCTAGCCGTTGCAAACTCCCCCTCACCCCAGCCCTCTCCCACGGGGGGAGATGGAGCAAGTTGCTACGGAACGGTGTCGCGCTCACGACCCTTTCCAGAGTTGTTTCACCGTTTCCGCAGGCCGGGCGAGGATGACCGTTTGGGCCTGCTCGACCAGGGGGCGTTGGAGCAGATCCGGATTGGCAACCATCAATTCGATCAATTCGTCTTCGGACTTGTCGGCTTTGGCAAGGCCCAACGCTTTATACTTCTCTTCTTTCGCGCGCAGCACGTCACGGGCCTTGAGACCGCCCTTTTTCAGTAACGCTTTGAGTTTCGTTTTCGACAAAGGCGTTTGATAATAATTGACTGCCGTAAAGGCTTGCCCGCTTTCCTGAACGAGCTTCAGGACTTGCCGGCACGTCGAACACGTCGGCTTCTGGTAAATGGTGATGGGTGCCATTGTTTTCCCCTCTCAGGACGGGTGCTCGTTATCTTGACGGATTTTTTTTGCGCGTGTTACAAGTCGAGACGGTTTTTCCCTTAACCTTCTTGTACGAAACTCCCGCGATGATGGCAACTCCAGAGGCTCCGGACGCGACCCAATTTGAGGTGGCGATGGATTCCCATCGTACCTTGAAGGATCTTCGTGCTCGGCAACCCGGACAGCCCGTTTGCGTCGTGGGGTCCGGTGACGACCGGAAAGGCAAGGAAGGCGTCTTTCAACATTTCAACGTGCGCTTGGCCGTCGTGAAGTTCCCCGACGGCAAAACCCTGGGCTATGATCCGCTGGACCTGTTGCTGCCGTGCGAGATTCATGAGGATGGGGAAGCGTTTTTCGAAATCCGCACCTGTGTGACGTGCAACCAGATTTTTCCATTGACGTCCGATGAGTTCCGGGCCGAGCAGGAACGGAC
>JAPPLK010000024.1 GCA_028819435.1 Nitrospira sp. | reverse complement strand
GTCTCATCCCTCATACCCCTTTCCCCGGAGGTTTCTCCTGGCCCGGATCCCCGGCACCTTTCTCTTTCTTGACTTCCCTACCCCCACGCCTTATTCTCGCTCCGGCTAGGGGGGATACAGTTATTAACCGAACCGTGTCAGTAGGAACCCTCTAGCCTTCGAGTCGAGCCTGGGGGGAGGCTTCCGGCCTTCCCCTTGTGCTTCCTCCCCTTCACATCTCACATCTCACTTCCTAGTCGGCCCGCTGTCCCTTCGGGGACGGTTGCGCCTCCCTCCGGTATCTTGCCGAACAGCGACCCGCCACGCCGGCTCACCAGCATGAGAGTGCCGAACAAGCGGGCCAGGTGTGGGCGTTCCTGTAGGAGCAGATCAGATTACGAAGTGCAGCGAAAACGGAGCAGGCTTGGTCGGCCTTGTTACCTTTCATGATAGACCTAGAACGTGCGGGAACTGGATCATGGCGTCTCGCCGATAAGTTGGCCCTGGCACACCAGGGAGGGACGACAAGGGCCTGGGGGGCGACTTGTATGTGTTCACTAATTCGTTGACACATTTCCAGCCCGCCTTTTTCCCCTCCTTTGTAAGGAGGGGCGAGGGGAGGTAGAAGCCTGGAAACCTGATGGGCAGACAGTTCTACCCCACCTGGCCTCCCCTTACAAAGGGGAGGAAAAGAATACGGTCACCCCTGTTCAATCTGAGCATTCTGTCAACGAATGAGTGAACATCTACAATCGCAAGTCTTTAGCGGGAATCCAGTGTCGTTGTCTTCGCAAACCGAGGAAAAGGAAAAGACGCTGGATTCTCGTATATTGCCTGGATCCTCGATTCAAGACGTCGAGGACCAGCGTCGAGGATGACAGATAAAGACAATGAAAAAGAAAAACCTCTGGATCCCCGATCAAGCCTGTCCTTGACAGGCTCGAGGATCGGGGATGACACAAAGGAAAAAGGATCGAGGATGACAAGAAGGAGGCACCAGTTGTCGGAGGAGGCGAGCGTGGCGTAATCTTCTTGTCTATGTGGTAGTGGGGTGTGCAGGATGGAGAGTTCATAAAGAAGGAGGCCGTCAATGGAGCATATTATCAATCTGCACATTGAGAAGTTGCCGGAGAATGTGTATGTCGCCACGTCAGCCGACGTCCAAGGGCTGGTCGTGCAAGGCCGGACGATAGAAGAAACGATTGAATATGCGCATGACGTGGCGCGAAAAATTCTTGAAGCCCAGGCGCAACGCAACCAACCCATCACGCTCGCAGAAGCCACGTATCCGATAAAGCATAATCTGGTGGTGTCCGTCTAATAGGCATTTGATGTGGAACGGGTGGAAAAAGGCAAGTATCGTCTGACGGCAACGAAGAATCAGGGATTGGTGGACACGCTGCTCGCCTGTCCGGTGAAGGGCTGGTTCACGCCGATTGAATCGGAATCCACCGACTCGCTTGAAGGACCATCGTGACGTGTCCGGCCATCCCCTGAGGGATCGTCCGTCAATTCAGCCGGCGGTAGATATCACGCCGATGCCCGATGTCAAGAACGATGATTTTGGAATCGTCGCGGATGGAATAGAGAATGCGATAATGCCCAGACCGTATTCGATAAACGTGATGAGTCCCGTCCAGCACGCCCCGGAGTTTGATGCCTTGTCTGGTGGAACCCTCTGCTAAGCCATCAATCTTACGCTTGATCTGCCTGCGCACATCTTTCGGCATAGCAGCGAGGGCATCAAGCGACGCCTTCGTATACGCGTAAATGTACCGCTTCACTTAACGAGGCGGTCAAGGGCGGCAGTCAACTTCTCTCCCGAAATAAGATTCTCGGGACCTTCATTGATTTCGCGTAACCGCGTTGCGGCGATTTCGGAATCAATAACATCTTCGGGGGCATCCACGAAACGAGAGGGCTTCGCGTTGTCTTCAACTGCGCCGCGCTTTCTCACGGTGGGTTTTCTGACAGAGTTCTTTGTACTCATGACTTCCTCCGTAGAACCGTTCGTTTCGCCTTCATTATTCATGCCTGCAGGTGTTTGTCAAGACTCTACATCCCTACGCATTTCTTTTTCTGTCATTCCCGATCCTCGATCGTGTCAAGGACAGGCTTGATCGGGGATCCAGGGTCTTTAGAACGCAGGAAAAAGAAAAGACGCTGGATTCTCGTATATTGCCTGGATCCTCGATGAAAGACATCGAGGACAAGCGTCGAGGATGACAGACAAAAACAAGAAGACCGTAGCGTCGGGTTACACTTCGACCAGGAGCTTACCCTGACGCGTCCGGCGCGGGGCCCGAATGACGATTTCTACGTCGCGGCCGAGCGCCATCAACAGGCGCAGCAGGCGTTCTACGGAAAACTCTCGAAAATTTCCCCGCAGAAGGCGCGACACATCCGGCTGGGACAGGCCGAGCAGCTTCGCCGCCGCCACCTGGGTGAGGCCACGCTGACGGATGATCGCATCAATGCGAGTGACGAGTTTCGCCTTCAACAAGTGCGCCTCGGCATCCGGGTGACCCAGATCCGCAAACACGTTACCGCTGCCACGTTCGATTTTCATTTTGTCCGTCTTCATGGCTCTACCTTTCACCATAGGTGTCGGCGTAGTGCTCTTGTGCAGCCTTCAGTCTGCGTCTGACGAGGTCGAGCTCCGACGTCGGGGTCGCGATCCCCTGTTTGGCCTTCTTTTGGAAGGCGTGCAGGACATAGATGGCGGCCTTGAACCGAACGGTGTACACCGTTCGGTAGGTATCGCCCTCTCGACGTGAGACGACCTCCAAGACCTTAGCGCCAAAGCCCTTGAGTGGTTTGACATCGCGGTGCTTGAGTCCCACCTGCGCCTGATACAGAGCGAAGCCGACTTGGTCCTGTACGGCGGCCGGGAATGCCTTCAGGTCCGCTTTGTTTGAACCAACCCATTCGACAGGCTTCAGGACGTCTGCGACCACACCTGATTATAGCGATTCAACCATATTCAGGCAAGTTCCTGGATGAGGCCGCCATTCCCCCAAGGCTCATGCCGCCAAGAATGCGGCCAGGAGAGGAAGTGCCATAAGCCTGTCCTGAGCCTGTCGAAGGGATGGCGCAGCTACAAAGACAAAAAGAGAAGGACGAAAAAAAGCAACAACCCTGGATGCCCGATCGGGGTCGGGCATGACAAAGAGGGTCGTGTGGGGGCGAAACCCCGCACCCCCACCGGCCTAAAACTGGCGGACCCAGCGCATTTCCACGAGGTTGCGTTGGAAGTCGAACAGTTGCGCGTTGGACGTGCGCAGTTGGTTGGAAAACGCGACCTGCGGGCTGAACCCGAACACGGTAATCGCACGGTTCAGCAGCGTGGCCCCCAGGATGCGGGTCTGGTCCTCGCGGGTGGAGCCATCGGTGGTGAAAGGGAACCAACTGCCTTCGTAATCCGTCCACCGGAACTCGGCGCTGAGGCCCATGCTAAAGCCCCACGGCAACGCCACGTTCGCCCCTATTCGCGTCCAGTACCCGGCATTGTTCCACTGGTGAGATAAGGCATCCTGTTCCTGATAGCCGACCAGCGCGTTGACCCCAACGATCGGGAAGGGAACATAGGACGCAGCCAGGGAGAAGACCATGAGTGGGCCTTCGAGGAACTTCTGCTGCTGATATTTACGATCGCTCCACAAGGCCCGGCCGCTTAGCCGCAGGCCAGCGAAGATCCTGTGCTCGACTTCCAGGCGCGCGCCGTAATCATAGTTGAAGCTGTATTGACCGAACCAGCGCTGGCTGACTGTGGCCAGCAGGCTCATTTCGGTAGTGCGGCTGAACAGCCAGCGCGGCCCTGCATAGACCCCGGCGTACGTCTGGTCGAACTGCTTCCCTTTATATTCCCGGTGGTTGAGATCGAACCCCGAGCGCAGGCGCCAGCGGTCGGCCAAGGGGAATTGGTATTCGCCGCCACCCCAGCCCACCACGCCGATATCGGAACTGGCGCGTCCCTGCGCACCTCGGCGGAACGGCAGGCCGTTGATGTAAATGAACTCCGCGTCCGACGCGGCATTGATGTTCGTGTCCGGGGCCAGGGAGAAGCCGAAATACCCGCGCCAGCGACGCCTGCCACGCATGACGTTCAGAAACCGGTTGACGTTGGCAACCAGGTTCGCGGGTGGGCGACCCACCAGAACCCGCTCAAAATGCTCCTGCGCCAACTGGTCATCCTGCTTCAAATAGAAGGCCAGGGCCAGTTCCAAGCGCACGCGCACCAGTTCCGGCCGGTGGATCAGGATCGACCGGAACGCACCGATGGATTGGTCCAAGAGCGCGAGCCGCTGCTCGTCACTCAGTTGGGGATCCTGAGACCACCGGCTCGAGGTCAAGCCGATGAGAAACCGCACGTCCGTCTGGTCCGGATGATCTGGAATCAGGGGGCCAAGGATCTGCAGAGCTTCGGCATAGCGTTGGCTTTCGAGCAGCACCCGCGCGGTATTGACCCGCGTATCGGAGGAGAGGTGAGATCCGCCATCTACGAATGGATCCCCAGAACTCCCTCTCCCCTGCTCAACACTCCCTCTCCTCTCCTGTTCTCCCTCTCCCTTGGAGGGAGAGGGTTGGGGTGAGGGGGCAGAGGGCGGATAATAGCGCAATCCGCAGTCCCGGCAGGCTTCGGGCGGCACCTCAGGACTCCCTCTCCCCTGGAGGGAGAGGGCTTGGGTGAGGGGGGCCGATTGAGACCCACCATCTGCGGCATCACCGGACTCGGCCAAAGCCGACGGTGTATGGAACAGGAGAACTACGATAAGCACATACAGAGCTTGTAGCATGGTGATGGCAAAAAAGAAGGGCAGCCAACTGGCTGCCCTTCTTTTATCTCACTGAGAAATTACAACCTGTTACACGGACATCTAACAACCTCTTAACTTAGCGCTCAGCCCCGAAGGCACCCAACGCATGCCCGTTCGTGAAGTGGGCATCAAACTCGCCCGCGACGCTGGACGGGTAAGCCTTCTGATTTTCAGTGGCCGTGGGCAAATCAGCAGTAGCCGGAGAGTCGCCATAGAATGAGCCTCCCCATGTTCCAGACGGACCGCCAGCTGAGGTCAAGCCCATGAAGGTATCTTGTGTCGTGGTCTTGTTGGTACCAGGAACAGAACCAGGATTTGTCGTAAAATCTGCCTTTTCTAACGTGACAGACCAATTATCGTCAATTGTATCCCCATCCGAATTCCGGAACCCATTAATAGTCCCACTGATGGTAAATCTGTCATTGAAGGAAATGTCATTGCCACCGAAATAAGCCTTTAGGCTCGCATCAGCAGTAAACGTGCCGCCATCTGTGATCGTGGACACGCCAGCAGGCGACAGGGTCTTCTTGACGAACTTGCCGACGGCTTTGCCATCATAGTCAGCATGGCCTACCAAATTTAACATAGCCGTGATATAAGGAGTATCCAATGCCTCACCAGAGGCAAATGTGCTCACGCCGATCTCCAAGTCGTCGCTCTCGTCTTTCTGCACCCAATATCCAAATGTCAGATAGTCGGTATCATCCACCACGCCCTGGACCATATGCCCCGTCACGCCGGTTGCCAGATTGTCCGGCCTAAAAGTCCATGTGCCCCCCAACGTCATAACTTGGCCTCTATTATCCGTGAGGACCGTGCAGGTGCCGGGCGTGCCCCCATCGGCACAGGTATATGTGCCAGGGATGCCATGAAACATCCCATCAATCATTTGCCCGCGCACATCCGATACCCCCCTGGCACCCTCACCAGTTGCGGGCATCCTATCGTATTCACTATTTGTATGATACGTATAGGTTTGTGACGACGACGACGGGAACATGTCGGACTCAAACCTCATCCCAATGGCATCCACACTAGAGCCAAATGTGATGACGTTAAAACCTTGGTTGCCGGCCGGCGTCGAATCAGGCTCGGCAATGCCGGCAAAAGCGTCTGTGCCTGTTAGTTCGGAATTTGTTGTACTATCCTCTTCCGCTGTTGGGTACAGCATATCCCAAGCCCGCCCTCCTGGCGCGTCTCTCGTTTCATACACATACGCGGTGTCAGTCACACCCATGTTCGTGCGGCTATGCACGCTTCCGTCGGCAAACGACCCAACGGACGGCGGCATCATGTCATCGGACTTCGTCAATTCTCTCAGGTTGGTTAGGGCGGAGGTGGCATCGCCATCGTCTGTACCAATATTGACATCACCGATAGTCCCGTCAATCTTCACCCCTATTTCGAGCACATCACCTGTGGGACTACCATTCTCTACTAGCTTACCAGGCCGATCCTCATGACTATACGGCGCCGGATTCACGGCGCTAAAATCATCGTTATTCGCGGTCACGATGCCCTCGACCAACTCCATGGGTGGGGGCATGCGTGCCGGTTGTGGTGCCTCACAATCACCATCCGCATTCCTTGTCTGGCCCGTTGGACACGGGTCAGGCGTTGGAGTTGGATCAGGATCCGGCATAGCTGTCATCCCGCCATTGCCGTCGCTTCCACACCCGGCCAACGCCAAGGCAACGATTACGATTGCATACAAGAAGAATCGTTTCATGTCCATGTTGTCTTATCTCCTTTAATTGATAAGTTATAGAGAGTAGGTCAAGTATTCTGTTCACGTGTTTCGCACGATTCTACTTTCGGCGGGTGGGTAAGTCAAGCCTTCCTCTCTGTAAATCTCCTTAATTGAAGAGCTAAAGTTGAATCCGGCTAAATTGAAGATTGGAAAGAGGTGGACAACTACGAAACCAAATAGTTGGGTCGGATTGTACGAATGACGGATGAATGTGTCAAGCCTTTTGTCTTTCTTTTTTTATTATTTCTTTTTTGGTTGTTCTACGCATGGGGACTGTTTTGGCATGCGTGTTCCAAAAAAAGGAGGCCCGGTTTGCTTGGTGGGGTGGGGTGGTTTCGGGAATTATCCGGAATCGTTGACAATGATTGTTTTTTACCCAGGGGGCGAGGGAGAAAAAGTAAAACCGCTGGATACTCGATTACTAATAGTCGGCATTCTGCATGTTGTCGCTTGTTCTTCTCGGTTCTGTTGGCCTAAGATGGACTCTGTTCCCATAACCACAACCGTATCCGTAACCTTTTAGAAGGACTATGTATGATGCAACCAATCACCCTCACCATTGAATACTTGCCCGAACAGGTCTATGTCATCACTTCTCCGCAAGTGCAAGGACTTGTCACTCAAAGCAACACCGTTGAAGAGGGCATTCAATCTGCCTTAGAACTTGCCAGAATTTTACTTAAAGAACAAAAGTCTCCGAGAGCCGTTCGTCGGCCTGCACTCCCAAAACGGCAACGATTAGTTGTCAACGTCTGATGAGCCACTTGGCCGGGTATGGCTATCGGCACCTGCTCAAAGTGCTGAAAGCACTACGGCTTCACCCATCTTCGTCAAGGGCCAGGATCGCACGAAATTTGGCATAACGCCCAAACCAACCGATATACGACCATCCCTGTCCATCATGGCAAAGATATTCCTCCTGGCACCCTCCGTCATATTTTGAAGCAAGCGGGTATTTCCGCAAAAGAGTTTTTGTCACGTTAAAGGGGTAAGTCCCCTCCGAAGAGGCCCCCGCGCCCTGCGATCGAAACCGCAAGGGGTATTGCAGGCAGACTACTCCCGGCAACGACGAAAATTTAGCCTTTTCAAGATCACGTCGAGGTCGAAGGACACTGAAACGTCTCCGGAAGGTCATCACTGATCTCTCCAAGCCTGTTCTTCAGCCCAACTGGAAGAGGTTGGGCTTTCTGCGTGTTCAACGGAACTGAAAGCCTGTCTTTAACTTCGTCCACGAGTGTATTGAGCTCGGTCGTCTCGAAGTTGGCCCAGGTGAGATGGTGAGCCAGATCAAACGACTGCCTGATCACCCGCTCGAATAAATCCGTTCCGGCGTTTACAGGGGGCAAACTCAGAAATCGCAGCAAATATTTCAGCGACTGCAGATAGATGATTTTACATTCACCGAAAGTGAGGTGGGATGACTTGCACATGGTCTGATAGACATCTCCGATTTCGGCGTAACGATTCACCCTCGGACGATACTGCTTGATCTTGTCCACCAGCAACAGGAACGTCTCGCAGCTATACACATCATGTTGCAAGTGAAAGAGACTGATGGCTGCCGACTTTTGTTGTACGGGATTGGCCTGTTCAGATCGAAGGACCCATGTCAAGTGGAAGATCGCTTGTGTTGGATTCTTCCGCTTCTTGCACGTTGGAAAGTCCAAACATTCCGCATAATACTGGCCCAGCGCCACATGACGGTCTATTGACGTCACCTTTTCGATAATTTCGTCAGACAGATGGTCAACCCGTATCGTGCCAAGTTGGTGATCGGCACGCTGGCTCTTGATCAGGAGATGCTCGCCGTTCGAGGCGAGTTCCAGCTTTCGAGGAGCGTCGAACGTGATCTGTGGCGTATCATTGAAGGTCCGTTCCTGGACGTCACCCAGCTTCATAGCCGTGCGCGGAACGGGTTCTCCGTCACGGCCGAATACGTAGACTTCGGCAGGTAACGGAGGCTGAAACGCGACCTCCGGCGGCTCCGGTGGTTGGATGGTCTGATTGAACAACCAGAAGCCCGCGCCGACCAGTTCCACAACGACGAGCGTAAACAGCTTGCCAAGATATTTCTCTTTGACTTCCGGCAAACGCCCCACCAACGCAAGGAGCGTGATAAGGATCGTCGCAGCAAATCCAAGGACGACGATCCAGCCAACGATGAGACCAAGGGTCGCTGTTGTCATTTGAAGCCCTCCGGCAAAATTGTGAACTGATGGACAGCAGCCTCAGAACAGGCGGATCTTTGCCAGCGAGTGGCTTACCGGAACCGCCTTCGTGTCTGTCTCTCCTGATGGAGCCTCCAGTTGTTGCTCGCCGTACAGTTTAAACCAGGCCTCGCCCTTTTGAGGGTTAACGCTGATGAAAGCGTAGGAACTCTCGGCATACAGCGCCAAGCGTTCGAAGCTGTAGCCTTCTTCAGTCTCTCCATGGTCTGCGGCACCGAGGCGCAGGACCCACGACTGCAGCCGGGTGACGTTGTAGGTGATGGCGCTCGACGTGAGTTGGTAGATGCAGTGACCGTCATTGTCCCTGAGGGCGAAGACTGCGGAGACGTGGACGTCACCGCTCAGGATGGCGACCTTGATGCCCTTCTTGGCTGCGGCAAACAGCACTTTCATCAGGGCGGCGCGCTCGGTGGCATGCAGGTCATGCTCCCAGGAATCCCGCAGGTCGTCGTCCAAGCCGGCGTGACTGATCAGCCACTGCTCATCGGCGTTGACGAGCGCGGCGCGCGTGTGCAACACCGGCACCGCCGAGACGACAAACAAGAACGGCGTCTCTTCCGGCGTGAGGGCGTTCGCCCAGTTGGCGAAGCGTTTGAATTGATCCTGTCCCAGGATGCAATAGCTCTTGCGCTCGACGTCGCGCTGGCCGCGACCGTCCAACACGTAGAACGCGCAGCCGCCTCGCCGGAAGGCGTAGTCGAAGTCTCCTGTTGCCGTGGAGGGATTATGGCTGTGCTCATATTCAATGTAGGCCTGCCTGGCTGCGCGGAACATGCGCCGCATCAACTCGCGCCCTTCGTCGTACGTCAGGCCCCGCTCCTCGAAGGCGGGCAGCAGACGATGCAGGCCATCGGGTTTCCCCTTTTTGCGGAAGTAGTAGGAACCCCAGCCGTCGCCGATTTCGTGGTCGTCCCAAATCATGTAGGTCGGGAAACTGTCGAAGACCCGTTGAAGGCTCTCAAAGCCCCAGTAGCCACGATAAATATCCCGGTACCAACTGAGCATCGCTTCTTCGTCCGGCAGCAGCCGCCCGTCTTCCTTCCGCATCGTTCGGTTCAAGTGTTGCCAGATGTCCAGCGTTGCCACACCGTCGCTGTAGCACTGATCGCCACCGGCGATTATCAGATCCACTTCCTGCGCGTGGCGTTGTAAGGCGGCGTTAAGGAAATCCCACATATTGAGGTTCATCACGTCGGTGCGCTTCTCGAACAGACCGCTCACCGCATAGGGCATGTGGCAGGAGAACAGGGCGAACTGGAATGGACGCTTCTCGTTCTCGGACGGCGGCGTCCGGAACCAACGCAACCGGTTGTGGCCCAATGCCATCCGCTTGCGGTCTCGGTCGTACAGGGCGTAGCCGTAGCGAGTGTCAGGCTTCAGCCTCTCAAGATCCAAGATGATGGTAGTATCGGCGGCGTAGTCCGTAATAGCGAAATCTTCACGCCTCATCCCCGGAAGCCGCACCTTGGCGTCTTTCAATGCCAACGGTACCGTGCCCAGCACCGCTTGTAACGCCGCTTCGTCCGCCTCGCCGCTCGCGGTTGCAACGGCCTTGTCTCGCTGATACAAGAGCAGGGAAAATTGGCCCGGTCGGCCAGTGCGGAGCCACAAGCGCACGCTCTCCGAAGTGGCGTGTCCGACTATGGCCGCGACCTTCAGCCGTGCGTTCGGCCAGGGACGATCCGTTTTGAAGATGAACGAGTCAGGCGAGTGGGCCATTCATTCCTCCACGCTATACCAAGGATGAATTCCACGGATATACGAGTCCCCGCGATGATGGGTTTCCCCCGAGTATTCTCGGATTGACGGTAATGCGTTTCATCCCCGGTCTCCTTCCATCAATTCGGTGGTGGCGACAGTGTCCGGTGCCTGACCCTTCGACAAGCTCAGGACAGGCAGGGCCGGCACGCAGGCCGTCCCCTACGGTCCATCTTCTCGCAAGCGGTCGTCTCACCGCAAGTGCCGGGATGCGGCATTTGCCTTTGTTGTCATGCCCGGCTTGATCGGGCATCCAGTGTTTTTCCCCTCCTTTGTAAGGAGGGGCCAGGGGAGGTAGAGCAAGTGACATTGTTTTGAACGGAGTTTGGTCCAGAGAAGCTTTTCGGCGGGAGTCATGTCCGTCCGAAGTCGCCGTTTCTGAACAAGAGTTCTTGGAAGTCCCTGTTGCGTTCGTTGTTTGTGCGCCATGTTTGTTCGGCTCTACCCCACCTGGCCTCCCCTTACAAAGGGGAGGGACCAAAACCGCTCTACCCCACCCGCATTCCCTCTTCGGAAATGCGCCCACTTACAAAGGGGAGGCTAGAAAAGATAACGACGCTGGATGCGCGCGTGCACAAGGATGACAGGAAGCGTTACACGGTGAGTTTGATGACGGCGTCGATGGACTTGGCGGCTTTGGTGATTTCCTGGATGACGGCTTCGCGGTCTTCTGCCTCGCGGAGGGCGCGTTTGGCCGACTTGACCGCCTTGTTGGTTTTCTCAACCGCGACCTTGTATTTGCCGGTGTGCTTGTCGAGCTTCTGGCGCAACACCTCGTCGAGCATGGCGGAGAGCAGGGTCCGCCGGCGCAGGTACTGCTCCCGCAGTTCGTCGGTCATTGCCACGTTGCGCAGGAGTTCGTCCAAGACGTTAATGAGTTCGACGAGCCGGGATCGGAGGTTCATGCTTTACTCCTTCAGTAGTTTGCGGATGCGGCTGACGGCCCGCGCCTGGTCGGCCGCGCGGCCCACCGCCTCGAAGAGGTGCTCGGGATTCCCGGTGCCCGAGATCGCGTCGTAGAGCGCCTGTTCCGCAATGGCGAGTTGTTCGACGGCTTCCTGCAGGCGTTCGTACAGCGTTTTGACGGTCGCCGCCCTGTCCCACGCCTCCCGGATGCGGTTCAACCGCTTCAGCCGCGCGTCGGGGCTTTTGGGTAACCGCTCTTGCTGGTGATCCACGTTGTAACGGCTCATCAGGGTTGCCTTTTCGCTTTCCGCCTGGTTGCGGTGGGCGATCCCGAAGATGCCCGCGGGGCCGACTTCATCGCGGAGGACGGGCAGCAGGTCCGGCATGACTTCACGTTGGAGCGCCACGGCGCGGCGGATGCCTTCGCGACGTTGAGCGTCCGTGACCTCACCGCCGATGACGGTGACGAGTTCCTTGACGGCCCCGCGGCGCACGGACGGTTCTTTTTTCCCGGTGAGACTTTCATAGTGCTTGCCCAAGGCGTCCAGCGCGCCCGCCAATTTGGTGACGGCTTTGTCCATGGTTTTGCTGCGATCGGCGGACACGAGTTCGTCCAACGCCGTGGCGTACCGCTCCAGCGCGTCCAGGAATTCGATGCGCGTGGCGTAGGCGTCGTCCGCGACCAGCGGCGTGAAGAGCGCGTCGTCCACCCCGCCTCCGAGTTCGGCCCGTTCCCGCAGTTTGCGCGTGACCACGGCGGCGTTGGACGCCGAGAGGGTGTCCCTGGCCACGGCCACGACCATGCTCGTGGTGTTTGCGAAGGTGCTGACGTGCCGGTCCGTGGGAATGGATTGGCAGCCCGCGGCCCCGGCGGTAACGGCAACCAGCAGAGCGAGTAACAGGCATGAGGTTCTGCGCGTGCAGGAACGACGAGATCCTTCACTTCGTTCAGGATGACAATTCCGGTGTGGGCTGGAGGATTTGCGCATAGTAACCTGCCCCGCGCCGGTTCGCACGGGTGCCTGACTATGCCAGTTTTATATCGTAAGGTCAAATATTGGGGAGAACGACACTGGATCCCTGCGCCTGTCCTGAGCGTCCTTCGACTTCGCTAACGCTACGCTCAGGACGAACGGGGGGAAGGACGAACGGGTGCCTCTCCGGTCACCCTGAGCGTAAGGCGCAACGCGCCTGAAGTCGAAGGGTGCGCGGGAATGCCCCCCTTCCTGTCATGCCCGGACTTGATCCGGGCATCCAGGGTCGTTGTCCCCCTCACCCTGCCCTCTCCCTCCAGGGGAGAGGGTTTTCAGGATGTGACCTCCGGACCTAAAAGTAGAAGCGGGTGAGGATGCCGAACGTGCGGGGTTGGCCCACGCGATAGGCCATCCGGGCTGCGCCGTTGCGTTCCCGGTCGAAGGAGAGTTGCGGGTTTTCGTCTGCAATGTTCTTGACGTAGAGCATGACTTCCCACGTGTCGTACAGCAGCCCCGTGTTCAGGTTGAGCAGGTGGTACGCGTCCAGTTCCATCTGGTCCCGAAAATTGTCCGAAGCCATATCCGCTCCCGTCAGACCCGTTATGAGCCTGGACGGGTAACTCGTGCTTTCCTGGTCGCCGGGTTGGGTGAACTGATTGCCGACGTACTGCCAGGAGGCCGTGACGTAACTTTCCTTGGACTGGAACAGGCCCGGGAACGTGTACGTCGCCACAGCGGAGAGTTGCCAGTTGGGCACGGAGGGGATGCGATTGCCGTCCTTGATGCCGGGCACGTTGGGGACCGTGGAATCGAATTCCGCCTCCACGTAGCTGCCGGCAAACGTCACCAGCAGGGCATCCGTGGGATGCACGGCGAACTCCAGTTCTCCGCCCATGGTGTGGGCTTCGGGCACGCTGACGGTCACCCGCGATGAACATTCACCGGCATCCACGTTCACGCCCAGGTTGTCGATGTCGGCGTAGAACAGCGAGGCATTCATGGTCACTTTTTCGTAGGAGGACTTGAGGCCGACTTCATAGTTCCACAGGGTCTCGTCCTTGAACCGCTGGTAGCCACGGTAGGTGTCATAGTCAGCCCCGCACAACGGCGCATTCAACGGGTCGTTCACGCCGCCCAGCCGGAATCCGCGTGACGCCTGGGCGTTGACGGCTACGCGGTCGGTCACGTCATATTTGATCATGAACCGGGGCGTGAACCCGTTGGAGGACACGGTGACGGCCTGGTTTTGCGCCGCCGCATTGGAGAAGACCCCGCCCGACCTGAAGGTCTTGTCTTCCTCCCAGTCGTACCAGCGCAACCCGGCGGTCAGGCCGAGGCGGTCGAAGAGTGTATAGGTGGCTTCGCCGAAGACGGCAACCTGGCTGAGGTCGTAGGTCAAATCCGATACGTACGGCGAATCCATGGTATTGAAGCCATTACTGGAATCCTCCAACGCCCCGAGCGGGCTTCCGGCATTTGTATGGGTCCGGTCCCACCCCGGCATGGGCAAACGCTGGGAATAGTCGCGTTTGATGTTGGAGTAAAAGACGCCCGCCTGCCATTGGAACGGACTGTTGTCGGTGGAAGCGACCCGCACCTCATGGGTCATCTGCTCCAACTCAGTGGTGTCCCGCAGGTTGGACGGGATGAGCACGCCTTCCGGCGGAAATCCGATATCGACCGCTACACTGCCCGCCAGCGCGCTGGAGTCCCGGCTCACCAGCAGGTCGCGCTTGGTATAGCTGGTGACGTAGGTCGCCTCGATGCGGTCGTTCGGGTTCCATTTGACGGTATTGTCGAGCAGCATCGTTTCGTCTTCAAAGGCTTCTTCCCGCAGCAGGAATTGTTGGCGTTTGCCAAGCTGCACGCGGGGTCGCGTGGTGGAATACGGGTTGGCGAACAGGTTGAAGATCTCGTCGCGGTTGAACCCGTCCACGTCGATGCTCTGGTACACCAGCCTGGGGGTGATGGTGACGTTCGCGGTGGGTTGCCACAACACGGACGCGCGACCGCCGAAGCGACCGCCGTCGTTGACGTTGTCGTCCCTTTCGCCCGTGACCTGCAGGGCGTCGATGAACCCGCCGTATCGGGTGCCGTAACCCACCACGCGCACGGCCGCGTTGTCGCCCAGGGGCGCGTTGAAGGCCGCCTTGACGTGCCCGCCTGACGAGCCGCCGTCGATGGTGTTGAGGTCGAATTGCGTCCTGACGTCCTTGACGCCAAGTTGGGGCTTGTTGGTGACGTACCGCACGGTGCCGCCGATGGACCCGGAGCCGAACAGCGTGCCTTGCGGGCCCCGCAGGGTTTCCACGCGCCGGACGTCATAGAGGTCCAGGTCCGGGGTGAACAGCGAGATCGCAATCGGCACGTCGTCCAGGTAGACGCCCACCTGCTCCTTGACGCCGGGCTGGTCGCGCACGATCTGGCCGGATGAAATGCCGCGGATGTTCACGACGCTCTGGCCGGGCCCCAGGTTCTGGACGTTCAGGCCGGCGACGTTCCGGGAGAGGGTTTCGAGGTTGAAGGTATTCAGGCGCTGGATGTCGCTTTCTTCCTGCACGTTGACGGAGAAGGGCACGTCCATGACCGTTTCAACCCGCCGGGTGGCCGTGACCACGACTTCTTCCAATTGATGGATGTCGGAGACGCTGAGGCTTTGCGGCGTGCCGGCGTCGCCCTGCGCGGCAGTTTCCCCCACACCCAACGCGATTGCCAACGGCAAGAGCGCGAGCAACTTTATTCCGTGTTTCCAGCAATACTCTATTGCTTTCTTGGAATGAGCCCGTTGATTCTTCATGGTGAGCCTCCCGTAGGTGTGGTTCGTCGCAGTCGATTAGAAAGTATGGATCGTGAGGCATCAATTGTAGCGAGCCTGTTAATGGTTTGTCATGTTCCGGTGTGGCACCCCGTCACCTCCTTTCTCCGCCTTTGTAGCCGCGCCATCTCATGGCGCTGTTTCTTGGCGGCCTCTCCCAGCCGCATGAGATGCGGCAGCTACAACTAGGGACGGCACGGGGGCCGTCCCCTACGGCATGATGCCTTCGGCCCGTAGGGACAACCCCCTGTGGTTGTCCGCCGACCTGCGGGGAGGCCGGTGCCCATGCCGTTTACCTTGACAAATTCGGAGGGCCGGTGCTAGGGACGGCACAGGGGCCGTCCCCTACGGCATGATGCCATTCATGGATGGACGAACACACAACATTGCCCCTGCAACCGAGGGCAGGCACCCTTCGACTTCGCTCAGGGCAGACTCCGGTCCGCCCCTGCACACGGGTAAGGCCGTGTCGCAATGGTCGGGGCCGCCGCGGGAACAGGCCGTTCAGCGCATGTTTACGGCGATCGCCGCCCGGTACGACCTCAATAATTCCTTGCTCAGTTTCGGACTCCATCACCGCTGGAAGGCGTTGGCCGCCGGCTCGATTCCCCCCCTCACGCACGGGCGCGCCCTGGACTTGGGTGCGGGCACCGGGGACCTGGCCCTTTTGCTGGATCGCCGCATGGGCGAGCACGGCCGGGTGGTGGCGATGGATTTGAACTTCGCCATGCTACGCGTAGGCGCAGCCAAGATCGCCCGGCGAGGCCTGGCCTCCCGCATCGCGTGTTTCCGCGGGAACGCGGAACGGATCGTGTTCCGCGACGGCACGTTCAACGCGGTCACCGCGGGGTTCTGTATTCGGAACGTGGGCGACCGGCCGCAGGCCTTTCGTGAGATTTACCGCGTGCTGAAACCGGGAGGCCGGTTCGTCTGTCTCGAGTTTTCCCGCCCAACGTCGGCGTGGCTTCGGCGCGTGTATGACTGGTATTCGTTTCATCTCCTGCCCGCGATCGGCACCTGGGTGGCCAAGGATCATACGGACGTGTATCGCTATTTGCCTGAATCCATCCGCACGTTTCCGGATCAGGAGGGGTTGGCCGCGATGCTGCGGGAAGCCGGCTTCGGCCGGGTGGAGTATCGCAACCTGAGCGGCGGGATCGTGGCCATTCACGTGGCCGTGAAGCCTGTCCTGGGAGAGCAGGGTTTTCCTCCCCTCACCCCGGCCCTCTCCCGCAAGGGGCGAGGGAGTTAAGGCCTTTTCCTCCCCTTTGTAAGGGGAGGATAGGAGGGGTAGAGGACTTGACTGAATGCCTCTACCTCCCCTTGCCCCTCCTTATTACAAAGGAGGGGAAGGAAAAGCCTGTCCTCGACGTTTGTAATCGGGGAGCCCAAGTTATGAACGAATCCGTGAACACATACAAAGGATGAGGCGTGATGGATTCCGTTCTCTACGTGTTCCTGCCGTGTAAGAAGGTGTATCCCACCGGCATTACGTACCTGGCCGATTTCATTCACCGGCGCCGGCCGGAGGTGCGCCAGCAGATTCTGGACCTGTCGCTGTTTCCGTTGGCCGACCGCTCGCGCGCGTTGCGGGAGACCGTGCAATCGTTCCACCCGGACCTCGTGTGTTTTTCATGGCGCGACATCCAGATTTTTTCACCGCATGAAGGCGACGCGTCGCTGGAGCAGGCGTTCAATTTCTATTATGCGAGCAATCCCCTGAAGCGCGTGTCGGCGTCGGTCCAGGGCCTGCGCAACCTGTATCGCTATTACCAGGACATCCGCCGGAACCTCTCGTACCCGTGGCTCGTACACAAAGAGTTTCCTGACGTGCGGTTGATGATCGGCGGCGGGGCGTTTACCGCGTTCGCGGACCAGTTGATCGAACGGCTCCCCGAGCACACGTTGGGCATTTTGGGCGAAGGCGAGGACGCGATCCTCAAGGTGTTGAACAGCGAGCCGTTGACGGATGAACGGTTCATCGTCCGGGAGCGCGGGCGCGTGACCAAGGGCGAGAAGCATACGCCGGCTTTGCTGGATTCATTGACGGTGGACCTGCCGTACCTGACGTCGATTTTTCCGCAGTACCGCGAATACGTGGGCGAGTGTATCGGGGTGCAGACGAAACGGGGCTGCCCGTATGACTGCGCGTTTTGTTTGTATCCGTACATCGAGGGCAAGCGCGTGCGGTACCGGCCGCCTGAGAACGTGGTGCACGATCTTGCCCAGTATTATCACCAGTGGGGCGCACGACGGTTCTGGTTTACGGACGCGCAATTCATTACGGGGAAGGACGCGTATCCGCAATGCACGGAGATCCTGGAACGGATTATTCGCGAGGGCCTGGCTATTGAGTGGTCGGGGTACGTGCGCACATCGCTGATTTCCGCGGACCTGGCGACGCTGATGGTCCGGTCCGGCGTGGGCGACCTGGAAGTGGCGATTACCGCGGGTTCACAGAAGGTGTTGAACAGTTTGCACATGGGCTTCAAGCTGGAACACCTGTATGACGGCTGCCGGTATTTGCAGGAGGCGGGATTCGCGGGCCGCGTGATCCTGAATTATTCGCTCAACTCGCCGGAGGAAACCGAAGAAACGCTGTTGCAGAGTATCGAGTCGTATAAAGTGGTGGCGTCGATTCTTGGGGAGGATCGGGTGTTCCCGCTGATGTTCTTTCTTGGCGTTCAGCCGAATACGGACCTGGAACAACGGTTGTTGTCCGACGGCTACCTGTCCGCGGGCTACAACCCCCTCAGCCTCACGCCGTGGAACATCAAGAAGATGCTGTACAACCCCGCGCCGCTGAACACACTGATTGCAAAGGCGTGCCTCGCGGCCTGGAACCGGAAACACGGGAGCCGCGACCCGAGGCCCTGGTCCGGCAGCCTGAGTCAAAGCGCCACGCAGGAGCACGGCCATACGTACGCGGACCAGAGCCTGTCCAAAGGCCTGGAAGCCAACTCGGGCCGGGATGCCCTGCTGACCCTGGAAGAACTGTTGCGGTCCCGCCCGGCGACGCGCCAACGCGCGTCGTAAGAAACCTTCGCCCTCATTGCACTTGCTTTCTCTCCCGAATGCCTCTACCTCCCCTTGCCCCTCCTTACAAAGGAGGGGAAAAGAAAAAAGCGAGACTCTCCCTCCCCTTTGTAAGGGGAGGATAGGAGGGGTAGAGACAAAGGAGGAAAGAAAGGCGGGCAATCACTCCGTAATCGTGAACGCCATGGTGCCGATCACGTTGGGGTCGTACAGGTCCTGGCCGGGACTTTCAAAATAGAGCTTGACGAGATACTTGCCTTTTTTCCAGCCGTCTTCGGGTCGATAGATTTCCAGGTACCCCGCCTTTTCATTCATTTCCATGAACAGGGCGTCGGTGCCCGTCAATTCTTCTGACGGAGTCTTTCCGTCCGGCATGTGAAACCATGCCGCCCGGTATTGCGAGGGCGCGTCGAGGGCCGAGACCGCAAAGACGAGATAGAAGATGTCCGTGTCCGCCGGAAATTCGGACGCGCCGGGGTCCACGGGTTCCACGTAGGCGTCATCCGTCATCCATCCCTGTCGCCCGAACGTGTCCCAGGGCACCTTGATGTCCCGGGCCATGGCGATCCATTTGAAGGCGGATTGCGGGCGCTGCCAATTTTCCTGATCCAGCGCCATCAGTTCGGTCGTGGCCGTCACGCTTCCTTCACTCTCCTTCGTGGCTGCCTGGGGCGTGAAGCTTCTGTCTTCTTTCCCCGCGGTGACTGGGGGCATCACGAGGGCGAGCAGGAGCACGGCGAGGCCGATGCTGCCGGGTAACCGGATGGCGCGACGCGCGTGATTTGCGATTGATGGTTGTTTTGTCATGATACACCTGCCGCGGCAAAGGCTTGTCTCTAGCAGTACTGTACCCCTCTCGTAGCGTTTTCGCAATCATCCGGCAGACACCGGATATGCGGAGCGAAGCACCAGCGTGGTCATCCTGAACAAAATACCAAGTTGTCATCCCTGTCTGTGTTCAGTCATTCGTTGACACATTTCCAGCCCGCCTTTTTCCCCTCCTTTGTAAGGAGGGGCGAGGGGAGGTAGAAGCCTGGAAACCTCATGGAGAGACAGTTCTACCCCACCCCCGCTTTCGCGGGGGCATGCCTAGCTCGGCCTCCCCTTACAAAGGGGAGGAAAAGAATACAGTCACCCTGTTCAATCTGAGCATTCTGTCAACGAATTAGTGAACACATACGGGAATGACGGAGAGGAACACAGGCTGGCGCCCATTTCTCCGTCACGGCGGGGGGGCGGCGACGCGGGTGGCGGCGATGGCGCGGCGGCGGCGTTCGACGATGCCGTCGGCGATTTCGGTGAGGTGTTGTTCCAGAATCATGCGGAGTGGACTCCCGCTACGGTAATCGGCCGGGGCCATGAAATGCACGCGGTCGGCATGGTGCGCAAGGTCGTAACATTTTTTGAATGACCGGCGCGTGGGATCGTCCGGGTTGTACACGGCCACGGCGAGGCCGCCGTGCTTCTTGATAACGGTGAAACACGGCACGTCGGTCGGGCCGTCCCCCACGTAGATCATATGGGGGAACGGCACGCGCCTGGCTTCTTCCGGCACGTGGTCGTTCACGTCCTGGGCCGGGTCCAGCAGGTTTTTGTTGACCCGGAAGAGATATTGCGTTTTTTGCGTATGACTGATGGTGCGCTTGGGGAAACTGACGTGCCCGTCGGCTTCATCGAACTGGCATCCCCAGATGGCTTTGGTCCACTTCGCGATCTCACTGCCTGCCAGGATCGCTTCCAATCCCGAACTGACCACGTAGTGTTCCAAATGAATGTCCCATTCCTGATATTTGGGTTGTTGGATGATGGCGTTCAATTCGCCGAAGCAGTCCGGGATGCCGGGGAAAAACGTGAGTTGCGCGCCCATCCCTTGGAGGTCCCGGTTGGAAAGGGTGCGAATCGCGTCGTGCTCCAGCATCCGCTTCATATACGCGAGTTCCTGGTCGTAGCCTTGTTGTGTGATGAGCGCGGTACAGCTTTGCCAGAAGGCCTGCGGATCGAGCCCGGCGTGCGGCAGGATCGTCTGGTCCTGCATGTACTGCGGGCTCAGGGTGTGATCGAAGTCGTAGACGACGGCGATAATGTTTTGTGGTTCGGACATGCGGGGATGTGAAAACGCTGTCTAACCGGGGGGTTACTTCCGCTAGTTCACGTTGTTCTGATGTCGACTGAAATGGAAGCGGCCCGACGCTTCAGAATGATTGAAGAAATTTAACGATGTTGGATATCATTGAATGTTTTATGTTGATTGGGTTGTATTTCTTCTGCTCTGTACTCCAGATGTAGGCTAAGCTACAACTTGGGTTTTTGTCATTTTTGGCGGCAATTATGGTTGTCAACTTTTTCTTCGATGATACCGTTATTTCGAATGCGTCTAATTTCAAGCACTCAAAGTATGTCTCAAAGCAATCCTTATCTTGCTCGTCTAAAGTCATCGCATCAAGAAATAGTGTTTCAAGATTGCCAGGTTTTTCGCTATGAGGCACTAGCAATACCGACAGAGTCGGATCTTTGCCTTCGGTGCGGGCAAGCGGTTTATCCGGGACCTCGTATCCACCGGCATTCTGTATTTGATCGCATACTTCATCAAAAGACTTTGAGGGGTCTATATCAGAATCTCTTGCAATGACAATATGCTTTAATGTTTTATATCCACTCCTTACCTTGAGCCCCTCAAGGTATTTCCCAAATCCAGTAGAACCAAACTTTCCGCCTGCCGTTTCACCGTTCGGAAATCCTACCTGAAAACCTGAAATCTCATTCGCATCAAGGACGTGTCGAAAAAACGCCGCATCGCCCTTTCCTTCACAGATAACCAAATTCGGTTTTGTCAATTCACTCCTATTCTCCTTGTCGAATCTATCCATGGTCACTATCGAACTTCAAATCCATTCTTAAGCGCTGCCGCGAATTCTTTTCCGCTAAAGCTCGATATAGTTGCTTCACCGTTCTTCCATTCGGTTCGCAGCAAACTGAAATCTTGTTCATTGCAAGCAATAAGCGGGGCAAGGGAATCCAAAAATTCCTTACTGTGGGTTGTCACAATCAATTGGCACTTATTCTCTATACAGTGCTTCATAAGCATTTCCCACATGGGAGTCAGGAGTTTGTAATATAACCCGTTTTCGACTTCATCAATAAGAACCGCCCCACGAGGAGTAGAGGTAATAGCCAAAAGAATTGCCAAGAATTTATGGATTCCTGCCGAAACCAACCCCAGTGGCATTTTGCGATCAACGCCTTTAACTTTGGCAAAAAGTGTAGGGGAATTTCCCTTTACCTGAATGCTTAAATCCTCGACCTGCGGGAATAATCCTTGAAGGGTTTCAATAACAGTCTTTTCTTGGTTTTTCGTCGACAGGTCTGAATACCGTTGTGCATTCTCTATAGGAGATTGAAAAGTGAGTTGATTGAGCATAATCATTGGATAGGGATTAACAACTTTCGATACGCGTATTTCTTTAGGTGTCACTTCAATTTGTGGTTCAAAATCTCCATCTGGTGTCTTCCAAAAAAATCTTAACCCCGTCGATAAAAGAGAGGATTCCGACAATTTAGAGTTAACTGGAATATTTACCACTTCATCATCTGCAATGACCTGTACCTCTCGTCTATTTTTGCGGGTATCCTCAAATGATATCTTGAGTCCAGCTCCTACATTAAATTTATGGAATAAATCTTCAAATACTGAGCTAGCAGAAGACAGAGTATTTGCAATTATTAATTCATTCCCACGCCACGCTCCTGCTCGGAGGCATATTTCTTGACTCCCGCCCCCGGAAACGAAGAGCGCTTCCAAAAGAGCTGTCTTCCCACTCCCATTCTCGCCAGTAACAATGGTAAAGCGGCGGATATTGCCCGCGCGGACACTGGCAAAGCAGCGGAAGTTTTCTATATCGAGTGACCTGATCATTTGATATTGAGAGGGAACTCGTTCCCTCACCTCCATGTAAGCACTATGGCAGGCTCATTAAAAGATCGCTTTGACCAGTTCTTGTATGCTGCGGTGCATGTCCGCGTCGTCCGTGATGGGCTGGATGACCGCCACCTCACAGGCCCGCTCCGGGGTCACGCCTTGCCGCATGAGGGTGCCGGCGTAAATGAGCAGTCGCGTGCTGACGCCTTCTTCGAGCCCGTGGTTGCGCAGGGTCCGCACCTTGCCCCCGAGTTTGACGAGCCGCTGGGCCACGTCCTTGGCCACGCCGGCTTCATGCTCGATAATTTTCGTTTCCACGTCCGCGGGCGGATACGTGAACTCGATCGCCATGAACCGCTGTTTCGTGCTTTGCTTCAATTCCTTGAGCACGCTCTGGTAGCCGGGGTTGTAGGAAATCACGAGCATGAAGTCATCGACCGCTTCGATGACCTGTCCGCGTTTTTCGATCGGCAGAAACCGGCGGTCGTCGCCGAGCGGGTGTACGACCACGGTGGTATCTTTTCGGGCTTCGACGATTTCATCCAGGTAAACGATGGCCCCGTGTTTCACCCCGAGGGTCAGCGGGCCGTCCATCCATATCGTTTCTTCTCCTTTGAGCAAGTACCGGCCCACCAGGTCCGACGCGGTCAGGTCCTCATGGCAGGCCACCGTGATCAGCGGGCGCTTCAGCCGGTAGGCCAGGTGTTGCACGAACCGGGTCTTGCCGCAGCCCGTCGGGCCTTTGAGCATCACCGGTAGATGCTGTTGCGCCGCAACGTCGGCGAGCCCGATTTCACCGTTGATCTCTTCATAAAACGGCTCTTCGGTGATCCGGTATTGCTCGACGTCGATTTCGTGTCCTTTCACGTGTGCCCTGCGTTTCCCCTCACCCCAGCCCTCTCCCTCAAGGGGAGAGGGAGCAAGTCTGCTTCTAGCGCTTCGCGCCGAAGGCTCCGATGATCTGGTTGCGTTCAAAGATACCGCCGACTTCTTCATGGTTGGGACCATAAAACCGGCCTTCGAGATCGGGGGCATCGAAGTCCGCCCCGAACCGGCCATCCCTGACCGGCAAGTTCTGCCACGTCATATTCGGATAGATCTGCCGTCCATCTACCTCGGGCTGGCTATTTTGGACGTTGGTGAGGAACACGTCGATGTTCTCATTCATGAAATCATAGGTGAGCGTGGCATGGCCCCGCACGCCTATTCCGACTAGGGCATCATGACTGATTCTCCCGCCTATCACGACTCCCGTCCAGGTGGCGCTGCCGTCGACCGGATTGGTGCCCGTCGCCATCCCGGAGGAACTGGCCAAACCATACCGCTCCCCGGTCAGCACCCGCTGAAAGTCCCCATAGCTGATGATCCCATGCGTGATGGTATTGAGTTCCGCGCCAAACGAACTGTACTGCATCCAGCCTTCATACGACAGTATATCCGTGTCCACTTCCACGTGCTCCGTCCGCAGCCTGTCCGTGCGGAAAAACGCGCCCAGGGCCACGCCCCGGTAGCGTTCCAGCGCACTGACTATCGGCTCCCCGGCGAAGAACCCTGAACCCTCGGCTTCGGCGCTGGTGCCCAAGCTGATCCGGAGATACGGCTGACCTAATATGGTGGACCGGCACGTTGTCCGGCCACAGGACGTGTGGCCACGGATGCGTTCTCCCTGGCTGTTGCCGGGCGCGAACACGAGATCACTGACCAGCAACGAATTGCGCACCGCCCCGACCGCACTCCGTTCAGACCGTGCCGTCTCCAGGTCAAGCGGCTCCCCCATCATTGGCAGAAAGCCGCTCCCGCCGCAGCCGCTTAGAACCAGTACAAAGCCCATTGCCACGAGGAATCGACATCGTCTCATCAGGTGCTCTCCTTTGAGTTCGGGCATATCCAAGACAAGGCTCTCACATCCGCCGACGAAAGGTAGCCCACTTCCGTACCATCGTCAACTGTGGCAACGTGGACGCTTGCTTCGCTTGTCTACCCGAAAGAAGGCGTGCTATTATTTGATTGTATCGTTTATTCCGTTGCGGCCCTGCGAACTCCACCAACGTCCATTCTTCACCCCTTCATCATTGCGATCCACTGAGAGGTTTTCATGGCCCACGGCCCGACGGCAGGTCCCATGCTTCAGCAGTGTTCGGATACGGCGTCCCCTTCCGGCTTCTCTCCCGCGCCTCCGCTGAGCGAAGAGGGCCGGCGCTGCTCGGCCGTGCATGATGCCCTGCAAGCGGCGGGGCTGTTCGAGTCTTCACCGGCCTGGCGCGTGTCACCCGTTCCGTTCCAGTTGACCGCAGATGAGGTGTCGTTCTTCGAAGACCTGGGCTTCCGGCTCTGGTCGTTTTCGAAGGCGCTCAACCGGCTGTACCTGGACAGCGTCAAGGGCCGGCAACCGTTCTGGGTACACCAGTACCTGGATCAAGGCAAGCCGCCGGCCCTGTTGGAGTATGCCCGCATGAAACGGTTTCGCGAGGCGCTCCCCCGGGTGATCCGGCCCGACGTGATCCCGACCGAGGCCGGTATGACGATCACGGAGTTGGATTCCGTCCCCGGCGGCATCGGGATCACGGGCAGTTTGTCCTCGGCTTACGCCGCGCTGGGTGATCCGCTGGTCGGCGGAGCCGACGGCATGATCGAGGGGTTTGCCATGCTGTTCCGGTCCGGGGATACAACCAGTGAAGATGCGAGTTGTGTCGCCATCGTGGTGTCCGATGAGGCCGAAGATTACCGGACCGAAATGGACTGGGTGGCGTGCCGGCTCCGGTCCGCGGGCATGGACGTGTATTGCGTGCATCCCCGGGACCTGCGGTTCAGCGAGGACGAGGGCTCGTTCTCCCCTGCGTTGTTCGCGCGCACGCCTTCCGGGGAACGGCCCGTCTCGCACGTCTACCGGTTTTTTGAACTCTTCGACCTGGAAAACGTTCCGAAATCCGAATTGCTCATGTACAGCGCCAAGAAGGGCCGAGTGAGCGTGACGCCGCCGTATAAGCCCTGGATGGAGGAGAAGCTGGCCTTCGCCCTCCTGCATCACCCCATGCTGGAGGGTTTCTGGTCCGACGCGCTGGGGCCGGACGTGTTCGAGCATCTCCGGCAGGTCATGCCCAGGACTTGGGTCGTGGACCCGCGTCCCCTGCCGCCGTCCGCGATCATCCCGGACCTCACGCTTGACGGGAAAGCCGTGTCCGATTGGCGACAGTTGGCCCGGGCCACGCAGAAGCAGCGCCAATGCGTCCTGAAGCCGTCGGGGTTTTCGGAGCTGGCCTGGGGCAGCCGCGGGGTCGTCGTGGGGCATGATATCCCTCAGTCCGCCTGGGCGGCGAAGCTGGATCATGCGCTGGATGCCTTTACCTCGACGCCCTACGTGTTCCAGGCGTTCCACAAGGGCCGGTCGTACGAGATGACCTATTGGGACGAGCGCACCGGGCAACTTGAATCAATGGAGGGGCGGGCGCGGCTGTCCCCGTATTATTTCGTGTCCGACGACGAGGTGACGCTCGGCGGGATTCTGGCGACGGTGTGTCCCAAGGACAAAAAAGTGCTGCACGGCATGCGCGATGCCATCCTGGCTCCGTGCGCGATGACGGCTGGGTAGGGGCGTTTATGGCCTGAATGGACGGGCTATTTCGCGACGGACAACCACAGGGGGTTGTCCCTACACGGATGGCGGCGTCAGAGAGACCGTAGGGGACGGCCCCTGTGCCGTCCCGGATGAGTTGGAGATCGAGTATAAAAGTGTTATTGTTCCTACAGTCCGCCTGTTCCGCAATGTGCACACCACTATCACTCCGAGTAACGAGGCATGCCGATGGATGATTGGAAACGTATCCTGGCCCAGAGCATCACCAAACCCGACGATTTGGCGAAACATCTCGGCGTGGATCCCAAAGAGGTGGAGCAGGTCGTCGGCCCGTACCCCATGCGGATCACGCCCACGGTGCTCGCCACGATCAAGGAGCAGGGCGACGCGATCTGGAAACAGGTGGTGCCGGATGCCGTTGAGATGGACGACTTCGACGCGCCCGACGATCCCCTGGAAGAAGACACCGATAGTCCCGTCCCGCACCTGGTCCATCGCTATCCGGACCGCGTGCTGTTGATGGTCACGAATCAATGTCCGATCTACTGCCGGTTCTGTACGCGCAAGCGGCTGGTCGGCAAACCCGGGTTTTTAAAGAAGGGCGAACTGGACCAGGCCATCGCCTATCTTCGCGAGCACACGGAAGTCCGTGACGTGATCCTCTCGGGCGGCGATCCCCTGTTGTTGCCGGATCACCTGATCGAACGCATCCTGAAGGCGCTCCGCACCATTCCGCACCTCGAACTCATCCGGTTCGGTACCCGCGTGCCCGGGACGCTACCCCAGCGCATTACCCCGGAACTGTGCGAGATCGTCAAACAGTATCATCCGATCTATATGAACCTGCATTTCAATCATCCCGACGAACTCACCCCGGACGTGAAAGCGGCCTGCGGGCACCTGGCTGACGCCGGCGTGCCCCTGGGCGCGCAAACGGTGTTGCTGAAAGGGGTGAATGATGATCCGGCCGTGATGAAGCGGCTCATGCACGAACTCCTGCTGGCCCGCGTGAAGCCGTATTACCTGTACCAGGCCGACCTGACCAAGGGCACCAACCATTTCCGCACGACCGTGGAAACGGGCTTGTCCATCATCCAGTCGTTGCAAGGGCACACCAGCGGCATGGCCGTTCCGCATTTCGTGATTGATGCCCCGGGCGGCGGCGGGAAAATTCCGCTGTTGCCGTCCGACTACCTGCTCAACCTGGATGAGAACGGCGCGGTCCTGAAAAATTACGAAAACAAGACCTACCATTATCCGCAGCCCGATCCAACCACCCCTCACCCTGACCCTCTCCCGGAGGGAGAGGGAAGTCCGGGTCGCCTACGAGAACTCCCCATGGTCGGCACCTCCGCTTCCGAGGGACTCTGTAGCCTGGGCGCCATGGACGAATAACGATGGGCGGGACGCGCAAGCACGGGATTCTGTCCGACACCCACCTGAAGACCTTGATTCGGGACCGCGCGATCGACGCTGATCCCGCGGTCACCGACGGCCAGGTCCAACCGGCCAGCGTGGACCTCCGGCTCGGCACCAAAGCGTACCGCTTGATCAGCAGCTTTCTTCCTGAACGCTCGGAGATCAGCGAGCGATTGAACGTGCTGGATCTCTACCAATCCGAGTTGGTCATGTATGAGATCGACCTGACCCAAGGCGCGATCCTGGAAAAAGGACACGTGTACCTGGTGCCGTTGTTGGAACGCGTGGCCTTGCCCCCTGACGTTCGTGGGAAAGCGAACCCCAAAAGCTCCACGGGACGCCTGGATATTTTCACGCGCCTCATCACGGACCTGAACGCGGGGTTCGATGAAATTCCTGCGGGTTACCAGGGGCCCCTCTACCTGGAGATCGTGCCTCGGTCGTTTACCATTCGCGTGCAAACCGGCTTGGCGTTAAACCAGCTCCGGCTCCTGACCGGCCGGCCCGCGGTCTCGGATTCGCGCCTCCGTGCTTTGCACCGGTCGGCCAAGCTGCTGTACCACAATGACGACGACCAGGCGGATTCCCGCCCGCTGGCCGCGCCGGACGTCCGGGTGGATCACGGCCTGTTCTTGCGAATCGACCTGCGAGGTTCCGGCATGGACCGCGAAATCGTGGGATACCGGGCGAAGAAAAACAGTCACGTGGTGGACCTGTCCAGGACCGGGCATTATTCGGCGCTCGATTTCTGGGAACCCATCTACCGGCAATCCAATAATACGCTGTTACTCGAACCCGAGGAGTTTTATATCCTGGCTTCCCATGAGCGTATCAAAGTGCCCGCGGGGTACGCGGCCGAGATGGTGGCTTACGAAGCAGCCTTTGGTGAGTTGCGGACCCACTACGCCGGCTTCTTCGACCCGGGCTTCGGCGCAGGAGACGGGCCGCGCAAAGGCACCCAGGTGGTGCTGGAAGTCAGGCCGCATGACGTGCCGTTTTTGATTCACGACGGCCAGACGTTTTTCAAGGTGGTGTACGAGCACATGTTGGACCTGCCGGAACGCCTGTACGGGGCCTCCATCGGGTCCAGTTATCATCAACAGGGACTCACGCTCAGCAAACATTTCAAGTGGTAGCGCATGACACCCGAGACGGAACAGCCTGACCCTTCCCGCGTTTCCGAGCAATCCGGGCCACCTGAGCCCCCCAAGCGGCAGGTGCCCGGGATTCCGGTGGGTCCGCCGCGGCAGGATTCGGACGTGGACCAGGAAGCGCACGAAGCCCTGCAAATGAAAGTGGCCATGAAGATGGTGGGCTCCGCCATGGTCTTCATCGGGTTCATTCAGGTCTTCATGTCCGCCAGCACCGGTGCGGAGATTTCCATCTTTCCCATGATCCTGTATTTTGCGGGCCTGGCCCTGTGGGCGTATTCGTCCGTCAAGATTCCCTTTGTCCGGTATGCGGTCATCGCCTTTTCCCTCTTCTGCATCGTCGCCTTCATCAACGTCGGCGAAGTGCTCTTCTGGCACAAATACGTCATTTACTGGGGCACCATCGCCATGGTGGTCTACTTCATGTTCCAGAACCCGATGAAACCCTCCAAACCGTCGTAGCGGGACGCATGAAGTCTTTCGGTCATTCCCGCGTACGCGGGAATCCAGGGTCCTGTTTTTGCTTTTGTCTGTCATCCTTGCGCATGCGAGGATCCAGGGTTGTTTTCTTTATAAAGACAAAGGGCAACGACCCTGTCCCCCTCACCCCGGCCCTCTCCCTCCAGGGGAGAGGGAGAAAAAACATCGAGGATGACAGAAGAAGGAATCAAGACTCCAACGTCTTCACCTTTTGCTCCCTCTCCCTCCGGGAGAGGGTTGGGGTGAGGGAAAGGAACAACAAGCGCCATGAGATGGCGCGGCTACGAAAGAGGAAGAGGCAAGAGAAACCCTAACGCGACATGTCTACCTCCATTGCCGTTGTGATTCCCACCTTGAACGAGGAACGCGTGCTGTCGCGGACGCTGCTTTCGTTGCGACAGTTGCGTTTCGATGAAGTCGTGCTCGTGGACGGCGGGAGCCGGGACCAGACGGTGTCCATTGCGCAGGGTCAGTTGCAGGGGCTCAGCCTGCGCCCCGCGAAGGTGATGGTCGCGGAGCAGGGGCGCGCCAGGCAAATGAATGCCGGTGCCCAAGCCACGCATTCCGACGTGCTGTTGTTCCTGCACGCCGACACGCTCCTGCCGCCGGAGACGCGCACCGAGATCGAGCGCGTCATGGAGAAACCCAAGTACATGGGAGGCCGTTTCGACATCCGGTTCGAGGACGATCGCGGGTGGGCGTGGTTGATCAGCCGCCTGATCAATTGGCGCTCGCGATGGTCGGGCATCGCCACGGGGGATCAGGCCTTGTTCGTCCGTCGTTCCGCGTTCGACGACCTGGGCGGGTTTGCCGACGTCCCCCTGATGGAAGATATCGAGTTGACGCGGCGACTCAAACGCATGGGATCCTTTGCAGCCTTACGCGCCACGGTGACCACGTCGTTTCGGCGATGGCAGCAACAGGGGACCCTCCGCACCATTTTGCAGATGTGGCTCCTCCGCTTTTTGTACTGGATGGGCGTCCCGCCCAGAATCTTGCAGCATTGGTATGGCACGATCAGGTAACGCCGGCCCATCGCGTCGGGGTCGCCGCAAACGGAGCGGCGGCGCGTCTTCGGGGCGCGCTGCAGGACGACGTCCTGTGCCTGTCGAAGGTACGATTATTATTTTTGCCAAGGCGCCGGTCCCCGGCGAAGTGAAGACGCGCATGTGCCCGCCCCTGACACCTGATGAGGCGGCGAGCCTGCACGGGAGTCTGGTCATGGATGCCGTGGAACGTACCCGTTCGCTACGGAGGTTCGATATATTCCTGGCCTGCTCGCCAAGTATGGACCACCCGTTTTTTCAAACACTGGCAGCCCGGCATCGTATCCGTTTGTACGATCAGGTAGGCGCGGATCTCGGACAGCGCATGGATCATGCGCTCACGACCGCGTTCAACCGCGGGTACGCGCATGCCTTGCTTGTCGGGACGGACGTTCCCAACTTGGCCGCCCGGCACTATGAGCGCGCGAACGCGCTCTTGCAGACCACGGACGTGGTGTTGGGGCCTACGGCAGACGGCGGCTATTACCTGGTGGGAGCCAAACACCCCGTACCCGCGCTCTTCGCCGATATTCCCTGGTCAACCAGCGAGGTACTCGCTCAAAGCCGGGCCCGCGCCGACCGGGCGGGGCTGGTTGTCGGGTTGCTGGACCCCGAACGCGATCTCGATACGTTCGACGACGTGCAAGCCTTCCTGCACGAAAACGCCGACAAAAAGACGTTGTCTACCCGAACAAGCAACGTGCTGCACACGTTGATCCAACGGCACGGAAACTCGTCGCCTGAATAACCGGCGCGTGTACTGACCGGCGCCCCCTCCGTTCATCCTGAGCGTAGCGCGGCAGCGCGAAGTCGAAGGATCAGGACAGGCAGGACAAGCTCAGGATGACCACTCAAGAGACGGCAGCGGACAGGCACAGGGGCCTGTCCCTACAGCAGAGAGAGTGTTCTATCCAACTTGGTATTGACACGGCATGGGTGAATTTCTATAATTCTACAATTCCTATCGGAAATGTATGAATTGAGATGCTGAAGGTCCCGTTGAAAGTGACGTATGCGATTTTTGTGACGTTGGATCTCGCGTTGCGATATGGAGAGGGTCCGGTGCAGGCCAGGACGATCGCCCGCCGGCAAACCATCCCTCCACGTTTTATCGAACAGGTGCTGCACGCCTTGAAGCAAGGCGGCATTGTTGACAGCATCAGGGGGCCACAGGGAGGATACGTGTTGCGACAACCCCCATCGGACGTGTCCCTGGCCACCATCGTCGAAACGATGAACGGCCAAGCCGAGCCGGACACGCGGGAGGCCGGGACCAATGGGAACGCCTTGCGGCCTCCCCATCGCGAGGCGTTATTATCGAGACTCTGGGATCGCGTGTACCAGGCCGAACGGGAAATTTTGAATTCGGTCACGCTGCAATCCCTGATTGAACAATATACGGAGCTCGAACAAAAACGAGCGCCAATGTACCACATCTAACGGTGTTGAGAGCACATTCCCCATTTCATCCGGAGGCACATCATGAGCACGGGCCGTTCCACCACGTTTCCTGAAATTCATACCCTCCCCATCCCTCAAGAAATTCAAGAAGAAATCGAAACGTTTGAAGATGAGGTCAAACGGCTACAGGCCGGTGACGTCACGTTGGATCTCTTCAAGCCGTTCCGGTTGCAATATGGCATCTATGGCCAGCGGCAGGCGGACGTGCAAATGGTGCGCATCAAAATTCCTTTTGGCGGGATGACGTCCAACCAGGTACGTCGCGTTGCCGAACTCGCCGAGACCTATGCCACGGGCGTCGGCCACGTGACGACCAGGCAGGATATTCAATTGCACTTCGTGCCCCTGCCGCAGGTCAGCACGGTCATGCGCAAACTCGAAGAAGTGGGACTCACCACACGCGAAGCCTGCGCCAACACCGTCCGCAACGTCACGGCCTGCCACCTGGCTGGTGTCTGCCAGGGCGAGGTCTTTGATGTCACCCCCTACGCGAACACCGTGGCGCGACACCTGCTGCGCAACCCGCTCAACCAGAGCCTGCCGCGCAAATTCAAGATTGCGTTTTCCGGCTGTAATCACGATTGCGCCATGACGCCCATCCACGACGTCGGCTTGCTGGCGAAGAAGGCCGAAGACGGCACGATCGGATTCCGCATGGTGGTCGGAGGCGGATTGGGCGCGGCCCCGCGCATTGCGCACCTGCTCCGGGAATTCGTGCCCATGGATGACCTGATCCCGTCCATCGAAGCCGTCATCAAGGTCTTCGACAACCTGGGTAACCGGAAAAACCGTAGCAAGGCCCGCATGAAGTTCGTGATCGAGAAGCTGGGATTTGAAGAATTTAAGCGCCGGTGGGAAGCTGCCTATGAAGAGATGTTCGGCGCCAAGCCCGCGCATCCGCCGATGAAACTCCTCCCTCACGCCGACCCGGCTCCCCTCATCATGCCGGCGAAGAATGGAGGCAACGGCAATGGCGGTCACCCTGAGGGAGCACCGACCTCGCCGTTCGCCACGTGGAGACGTACCAACGTGGTGAAGCAACGGCAGGACGGTTTTTCCGCAGCCGTGCTGCGACTGCCGACGGGCGACATCACTGCCGGGCAAATGCTGGTCGTGGCTGATCTGGCCGAACGCTATTCCAACGGCAACGTGCGCACCACGATCGGGCAGAACCTGATTATTCGCTGGGTGGCCGATGAACAGCTTGAGGCCTTTCACGAAGAATTGAACGCCCACGGGCTGGCGCAAACCGGGGCGAATAAAACCGAGGACATCGTGGCCTGCCCGGGGACCGATACCTGCGGTCTGGGCATCACCTCATCCAAGGGCGTGGCCCGCGCCTTAGCGGAAGTCTTTCCGCCCGGCCAGGTTCCCGAGGACTTGAAAGGGACTACGATCCATATCAGCGGCTGTCATAATTCGTGTGCCCAGCATCATATCTCGACCATCGGGCTGCACGGGGTCGGCAAACGCGTGGGGGATCACATCGCCCCGGTGTACGAACTGCATCTCGGGGGACGGGTCAACGGCACCGCGGAAGTCGGACACATGACGATCAAACTTCCGGCCAAGAACGTGCCTGCCGCGGTGTCGCACTTGCTCGACGTGTATCGACGGGACCGCCAGGAGGGCGAAAGCCTGCACACCTTTCTCAAGCGGACGGGCAAGAACGCGCTCAAGGAAGAACTGATCGGCCATTCCATTCTGCCGTCCTTTGACGACGACCCCTCGTACTACTTCGACTGGGAAGCGGAAGAGGAATTCACACTCGAAGACCTCGGACCCGGTGAATGCGCCGGCGGCGCCATCGAGATGATCGACAACCGGATCCTGGAAGCCGAGCAGGAACTGTATCAAGCCCGCATCCTGGCCGGGAAACATCAGTACGCCATGGCCATCAACAAGTCCTATCGCGCCGTGGTGGCCGGAGCCAAGGCCCTGCTCGTGACCGAGGGCATTGATCCGAACACCGATGCCGACACGCTGGCGGAATTCGATCAGTTCGCTGACCGGCAGAACGGGCTCATTCCGCAAACGTATCGGGGGTTGGCCCGGACCGTCAGCGACTTGGGCACCAAAAACAACTCCGCTGAATTCACCAACCAAAAAATGGCCTTCGCCAAAGGGTTCGTGGAACATTGCCGGAAATTAACCGAAGCCGTCGGCGAGGATCTCAAGCTCGGGCTCGCCGAAGAAAGCCAAGTCGCGCCAGAACCGGCCCCGGCGGAGTCCGCCGCGCAAAGCGAACCCGCGCAGGATGTGACCGTGCTGGATCTTCGAGGGGTCATGTGCCCGCTGAATTACGTCAAAACCAAGTTGAAATTGGAAATGATGGACGAGGGTGAACGATTGGAAGTCTGGCTGGATGCCGGAGAGCCCATTCAGAACGTGCCCATGAGTCTGCGCAACGACGGCCACAAGGTCCTCGGCGAGGATCCCTTGGAAGCCGATGAGCAGCATTTTAAGGTACTGGTGGAGAAGGTCGAAGGTTAGGCCGTGCAAGCGAATCTTTCAACAGGAACGATCCAGGAGCTGAACCAACGCTTTGCAGGCGAATCGCCGCAAGAGATCCTGGCTTATGCCTTGGAACGGTTTTTCCCCAGGATCGTGTTGGCGTGCAGTTTTGGCGCGGAGGACGTGGTGCTCTGGGACATGATGCACCGCCTCAACCCTCAAGCTTCGCTGTTTTACCTGGACACGGATTTCCTCTTTCCGGAAACCTACGCCGTGCGTGACCGCCTGATCGACCGATACAAGGTTTCTCCCGAGCAGGTGATTCGCGTCGCGCCGGCGCTCACGCCCACGGAACAAGCGAAGCAGTTCGGAGACCTGTTATGGGTCCGGCAGCCGGATGAATGCTGCCGAATCCGGAAAGTCGAGCCGTTGACCGGGGTTTTGAAGAACTACTCCGCATGGGTAACCGGCATTCGTCGCGACCAGTCGCCCACGCGCGCTACCGCGGGACTGGTTGAATGGGACGCCAGGTTCGGTCTCGTCAAGTTCAATCCCCTGGCAGCCTGGACCAACGATCAGGTGTGGGCCTACATCAGGACGCATGACGTGCCGTACAATGCGCTTCATGACCAGGACTATCCCAGCATCGGATGCACGCACTGCACGTCACCGGTTCAGCCGGGTGCTGATCCGCGGTCAGGGCGATGGCAGACTCTTGAAAAAACCGAATGTGGGCTGCACCAATAACCATCTTCCCGAACAACAAGCACTGTAGACCAACCACCACACTGAATTTCACACACCATAGACACTGCTGATGCACCAATTCATCACCAAAATCGGAAAAGGGCAACGCGGGGTCAGAGACCTCTCGTGGGACGAAGCCAAACAGGCCTCCCGGGCCATGATCGAGGGCAACGCCACTCCCTATCAGACCGGGGCGTTCCTGATGGCCATGCGGATCAAGTTGGAAGGCGTGACGGAATTAGCCTCGTTCACCGCGGCCACGCGCAGCTACGTTGCGCCGATCGCCGCGCCGGCCGGTCTCAACGTGGTGGACGTGCCGGTCTATGCCGAAAAGCACAATACGCATCACGTATGCCTGCCCGCAGCCATCGTCGCCGCCTCAGCCGGGGCCGCCATCCTGTTTCACGGCGTCGACAATCCCACGGTGTCCTCCGACCTTCCCCGGGTATTGGAGCAACTGGGCATTCCCGCCGCGTTGCAGGGAGATGATCTTGCCGAGGTGTTGCAAAACGAAGGCTTCGCGTACCTGGACCTCGCGCTGTATCACCCTCCCTTGGCCGGGTTACTGGCATTGCGCGAACAACTGGGGGCTCAAAACCTGTTCCATCAGGTCGCCCGGCTGCTCAATCCCATGCGTGCGCACTCGCAAGTGGTGGGGGTGGCTCATCCGCCGTACCTCGAAAAGATCCCGGAAGTCGTGAATATGATCGGTGGGCGCAGGCTCCTGGTGTTTCAGGGGGTGGAAGGATTTCCCGAACTCTCGATGACGACCCTGACGACCATGCGCGAACTGCGTGACAACCGCGTGACCCCCTTGTCGCTCAAACCCGAGGACGTTCGTCTATCCCCGGGCTCGTTCCAGCACATGGCCGTAGTACCCCAGCCCACTCACAGTTCGGAGCATGCCTCTCCCAAAGAAATCCCAGCACTAGAGGCGGAGATGATTAAGCGCACCCTGAACAACCAAGGCTCAAGGCCAACGGCTTCTCCCTCCGTTCGTCCTGAGCGTAGCATGAGCGAAGTCGAAGGGCGCTCAGGACAAGGAGGACAGGCCCAATTCCGCGATTGGGTCGTCTACAACGCAGCCATGTTCCTGTATGCCGGAGGGAAGGCCCCGTCCATCGCCGAAGGCGTGCCGTTGGCGAAAAAGGCATTGGACTCCGGCGCGGCTGCGCAAAAACTGGCGGATCTTGCTGCAAACCCGGCGACCCTTGAAAGCGCAGGACAGATCTCGACGATGAATCCCCCCTCACCCCAGCCCTCTCCCTCCAGGGGAGAGGGAGTCGGAGTGCACGCATGAGACACATTCGGCAGGGAGAGGGAGTGTCGTTTACCTTTCCTTTCCCCTCCTTTGTAAGGAGGGGCGAAGGGGAGGTAGAGAAAGGAACCGGACCACTCTACCCCACCCGCATGCTCTCTCCCTCCGGGGGAGAGGGAGTCAGTGAGCAGAAGGTCGTACACGCATGAGACATCTTCGGCAACTGGAAGACCAAAGCGTCTATATTTTTCGCGAGGCGTATAAACACTTCGATAACCTGGGCATGCTCTGGTCCATGGGGAAGGATTCCACGGTGCTCCTGTGGTTGGCCCGCAAGGCCTTCTTCGGACACGTCCCGTTTCCGCTCCTGCACGTGGATACCAGTTACAAGATTCCCTCCATGATCGAGTACCGGGATCGACTGGCACGCGAATGGCGCCTCAACCTGGTCGTCGGGCAGAACAAGAAAGCCCTGGCCGAAGGAATGAACCATGAAAAGGGCCGGGTCGAATGCTGCACCGCGCTCAAAACCAACGGGCTCAAACTTCTGCTGGAGGAAAAAGGGTACACGGGCATCATCCTGGGCGTCCGCGCGGATGAAGAAAGCACGCGCGCCAAGGAACGGTATTTCTCCCCGCGCGACAAAAACAACGATTGGGATTTCCGGGACCAGCCCCCGGAACTGTGGGATCAATTCAAAACCTCGTTCCCGCCGAACACCCACATCCGGATTCATCCCTTGCTGGACTGGACGGAAATCAACATCTGGGAATACATCAAGCTCGAAAACATCCCCTTTATGGACCTGTACCTGAACAGGGGCGACGGCACGCGATACCGGAGCCTGGGGTGCGCACCCTGTACCTTCCCCATCAAATCCACCGCGTCCACGGTCGATGAAATCATCGAAGAACTGCGCGCCACGAAAGTGGCCGAACGCGCCGGTCGCGCGCAGGACGAAGGCCGGGGCATGGAGTTACTCCGAAAAGATGGCTACATGTAAGACCGATACACCGGCGAACGTCGATATCCGTGACCGCATGAACATCGTCATCGTGGGCAGCGTGGACCACGGCAAATCGACGTTGCTGGGACGACTGTACGCGGACACGGGCACCCTGCCGGAAGGCAAGGTCGAAAAAATCCAGGCCATCTGCAAACAACAGGGCAAGGAATTTGAATACGCCTTCCTGTTCGACGCCTTCCTGGAAGAACAGCAGCAGGGCGTGACCATCGACACGGCCCGCACCTTTTTCCAATGGGCGGGCCGTCAATACATCATCATCGACGCACCCGGGCATAAGGAATTCCTGAAAAACATGATCTCCGGCGCCGCGCGGGCCGAAGCCGCCCTCCTGCTGATCGATGCCCTGGAAGGGGTCAAGGATCAATCCAAACGACACGGCCTGTTGCTCTCGATGCTGGGCGTGAAACAGGTCACCGTGGTCGTGAACAAAATGGACCTCGTGGACTATAGCCAGGAGACGTTCGCGCTCATTGAAAAGGAGTACCGCGCGTTCCTGTCTCAACTCGACGTGACACCCCAATTCGTGATCCCCGCCAGCGCCAAACGCGGGGACAACATCGCCACGCCAAGCCCTCAGGTGGCCTGGCACACCGGCCCCACGGTCCTGGAATCGCTGGCGCAATTCTCCTCGGAATCGGATAAAGGCGAACAACCCCTGCGATTTCCCATTCAGGACGTGTACAAATTCGACGCCCGCCGGATTCTGACGGGACGTATCGCATCCGGGCGACTCAAGGTCGGCGACCAGGTGATTTTTTCACCGTCGAATAAGAGCGCGGTCGTGCAAACGCTCGAAGCATTCAACGTGGACCCGCCGCCCACGCAGGCCCAAGCCGGACAATCCGTGGGTATTACCCTGGACGAACAGATTTTCGTCGAACGCGGGGAGATCCTCAGTCACGAGGGGTCCCTACCGCTCGTCTCCACGACCTTTCGCGCCAACCTGTTCTGGCTCGGGCGCCGGCCCCTGGACATGGGAAAACCTTATCTGGTGCGGTTAGCCACGCACGAAGTCGAATGCCGCGTGGCCGCGATCCATCGCATCGTGGACGCCGACAACCTGTCGTTGGATCAGCAACAGACCAACGTGGCCGTCAAGCGCAACGAGGTGGCGGACGTCACCATCCAAGCCAAGGCTCCGCTCGCCTTTGACCTGTACGCGGACTTCGAGACCACGGGCCGGTTCGTCCTGGTCGATGACTACGACGTGTCCGGGGGCGGCATCATCACCGAGATGGTGCCGGACAGGGAAGAGACCTTGCGGATCGAAGCCCGCCAACGGGATTTCGCCTGGGTCACGGGTGACGTCACGTTGGCGGATCGCGCCAAGCACTACGGCCACCGCGCGGCCCTGATCCTGCTCATCGGCCCCGATACCACGAGCAAAACCTTCCTGGCCAAAAAAATGGAATCCATGCTCGTGGCCGAAGGCCGGCACGTCTACATGCTGGACCCGGAAAACCTGCGCCGAGGGCTCGACGCCGACCTGCAGGAAGGCGATGCCCGGGAAATGATCCGTCGCTACGGCGAAGTGGCACGGCTGCTCATCGATACCGGCGTCCTGCTGATTTCAACCACCAACTCCTTCACCCCCTCGACGGAACTTCCTTCGACAGGCCCTTCGACTTCGCGCAGCAGCGCTACGCTCAGGACAGGCCTGCCGGCGGATCAGGTCGTCGAAGCGATCCGCACGCTGGTGCATCCCGCGCCGGTCCTCACCGTCTACATGAGCCAGGAGATGACGCCCTCCTCCATCGAAGCCGATCTCTCCTTCACCGGACCCGAAGACTTCACCCGCACGGCCCACGCCGTGCTCGCCGCGCTGAAACAAAAAGGCATCCTGGCCGAAACCATCGGCAACCAGCCCGTGTTCCAATTCTCAATTTAGGGAACCTCTGATTTAATGCACTATCGGGCGCAGGGCTGCGTTGTGTCCTCGCTCAACCCTCACCTATCTCTATGATAAGCTTCGGGTTTCGCTCCGGGACGCCTTGCCCTGCATCCCGCTATCACAATAAATCAGAGGCTCCTTAGATCACTCCCCCCTTGAGGGGGAGTCGCAAAAGCCAAGCCGCCCGGCGGCCGGCTGATGCGGTGGGGGGCATTACCCTGTACGCCGGCGCGTCGTCCGGGCCGGAGCCGGAATCTCGGCCAGCTTCACTTGGCTGTGCGTTTTCCACGCCGGACCCTGACAAGTCGGGAAGTCCTCCCGGTAATGTGCCCCCAGACTGCTTTCCCTCCACAACGCAGCCTCGGTGACACACCGCGCCACCTGGACCATGTTCCTGACTTCGAGGTCGGACCGCGTGTGCAGCGAAACCTGGATTTGCGGGTCCCACCGGGAGAGTTGTGCCAACGCCTGGATCAAGGAGTCGCCGGTCCTGACCAACCCGACCTTGGTCCACATCAGCCGGCGCAAGGAGTTCTTGAGTTTTTCGCTGTCTTCCACCGCGCCGACCGGTTCCGCGGCCAACCGGGCAGCCAGACTTTTGAGATGCGCCCGCTTGGGACCCGCCGGAAGAGACGCCGCCGACGTGGCGGCACGGTAGCCGAAGACCAGTCCTTCCAACAACGAATTGCTGGCCAACCGGTTCGCTCCGTGGACCCCGTTGCAGGCCGTTTCTCCGGCGGCCAGCAGGCCGGGCAAGGTGGTCTCGCCGTCGATCCCGGCTTTCAAGCCGCCCATGAAATAGTGAGCGCTTGGCGCAACCGGAATCCATTCTTCCGTGATATCGATGTCGAACCGCAGGCAGGTCCGATAGATCGTCGGGAACCGTTTCTTGATAAAATCTTTCCCCAAATGCGTGACGTCCAAATATACGTGGCGCGACCGGGACGCGGCCATTTCCGACCAGATCGCCCGGGCAACAATATCCCGGGAGGCCAGTTCCGCAGCCGGATCATACCGCGACAGGAACGACTCGCCTTTCCGATTGCGAAGTACCCCGCCTTCGCCTCGCATGGCTTCGGACAACAGAAACGGGGGACTCGAAGGCAGGTACAGGGCCGTGGGATGAAACTGGACGAACTCCATGTCTTCCAACACCACGCCCGCCCGATAGGCCATCGCCATGCCGTCGCCCGTGGCATTGCCCGTATTGGTGGTTCTCCCGTAAATCTGACCTGCGCCCCCGGTGGTCAGAATCACGGCCGTGGCCGGGAGCAGTTTGACGTCCCCCGTGGCTTCACTCACCGCCACCGCGCCGCAGCACCGGCCATCCATGACCAACAGGTCCATTGTGAAATGACGATCAAACCATTGAATGTTCTCGTGCTGCCGGGCCCGTTCCAGCAGGACGCGAATCATTTCATTGCCCGTGGCATCGCCCCGGGCCCGCAGCACGCGGTTCCGGCTGTGAGCCCCTTCCTTGGTAAAGACGAATTTCCCGCCGACCTTGTCGAACTGTGTGCCCCAGGTGATCAGTTCCTGAATCCGCGTCGGCCCTTCCTCCACCAGAACCCTCGCCGCGTCTTCCCGGCCAAGCTGATGTCCGGCCCGGATCGTATCGGAGAAATGCAGGTTCACGTCGTCTTCAGCGTTCAGGGCCACGGCGACTCCGCCCTGGGCATAGATCGAATTGCTTTCCAGGCGGCTGCCTTTCGTCACGATCAGCACTTTACCGTGTCGAGCCAGTTCGATCGCGGCCCGCAACCCGGCGATCCCGCTCCCGATCACCAGGAAGTCAGCCTCCGGGCCCCACCGATACGGTATGGTGCTGTTTTTCATGGCAATGACGCGTGGTTGACGCTGAGACGGCCGTCAATATCTGATGGGAAATGATGGGTCAGTTCATCAGGAAGAGGGAACGGGAGTTAGCGGTCTGTCTTTCCGAACGGCATCGCGCCTTCCACGCCCGCCAACAAGATATCCTTGGTACCGTTCCATACCCACACACCGTGGCCCTGGTCCGTTACGGGCGTTTCTTCGGGAGAACGTTGCCAAGCCCCTTCCCATCGCACGTTGACCATGATCCGTTCTTTTTGAATGTGGATTCGCTCAATCGTGACGTTCAGGGAAATCGTGGCATACGTGTCGAAGTCCCGTCGGATCTGTCCTTCGAGTTCCTGAAAGCCTTGTAACGGCAACATCAATTTTTGAATCGCGTCGAACTTTTGCTGTTCATACGCCGAGCGTAAGGTTTCCACGGCCTGCACGATTCGCTCAAATCGTTCATGGTCCGCGGAAACCTTCTTGTCTGAGGAGAAGAACTGACATCCCGACAGAACCACGACGAGGAGCAGGAACAGGCTGAGCAAAGAGAGGCGAGATCGAGACATGGGGTCATGCATGGGACAGCCTATTCGAGCCCGAGAACCTTGCGGCTGAACGCCGGATCATCAAATTGCTCGGGCCACGCCTTTTCGTCGTCTTTAATGCTGAGACGATGACGGGCCTCGTTCAGTTTGTCGAAGTCAATCCCGCCGGGCTTGCTGAAGCGCACGAGTTCCACCGCCGGCTGGCCATGCTTCGTGATCACAACGCGCTCACCGCCTTGGGCAGCAGCGACGAGTTCGGAGAGGCGGGCTTTTGCCTGCCGCAGTGCGAATTCCATAACAGACCTCCCATTGATTCACATGAACGATAGTATGGACCATTCCGTGACTACGATCAAGGCTACATGATAACCACAAATAAGAGGTATGGCGATGACCATGCATTTCAAGGCCGCCTGACGGCTCACGGAAACCGAACCGCGCAGTTTCTTGACACCTCTTGGAACGCTGTGTTACCTCTGCACAGCTACGTACCTGTTCTGATCGCGTGTCTCCGGACCGCTCGTGAGACTCGGATCGGCGAAGCATGACTGGCTTCCGCGTGAAGAAGAACTGAAGGAGTCTGAATGGCGAGTGTAGTTAAAAAACGACGAAAAAAAATGCGGAAGCATAAGCATAAAAAACTTCGCCGACGCATGAAATTTGCCCGTCGGCGTAACTGAGATTTTCCATTCCAGTAGCAGGTGGGCGAGGGAAATACTCTCTACCTCCCCTCGCCCCTCCTTACAAAGGAGGGGAATAGATGGCTTGATCATCTCGTTTATTTTCGAGCCTGTGGTAGTCCATGACCACCTCTTTGCCTGCACTCGTTTCCTGCCGCGCCTGACGACCAACCCGTGCCATGAGTCAATTCTCTCGCCTGCTTCCGTTTGTCCGGCCGTATCTTTCTCAACTGGCCTTGGCCGGCGTCCTGATCATGGACGTGGCGGGCCTCAACCTGACGTTGCTGCGACTCGGCGGCACGCTGTGGGACCTCATCACGGTCCAACGGGACGTCGAACGCATGACGCAGACCATCCTGCTGTTTCTGGTGATCGCCGTCGTCCAAAGCGTCCTGAGCATGGGGCAGAGCTACCTGAGCACCCGCCTGTCCCAACTGATCATCGCGGATTTCCGCATCCACCTGTTTCGTCACCTGCAAACCCTGTCACTCAACTTCTTTGCCAAACGGCGCACGGGAGAAATCCTTTCACGGCTCATGAACGACGTGGGCGTGATCCAGAACCTGGTGACCGAAACCCCGATTGATTCCGCCAAGCAACTCGTGACGCTGGTGGGCGGCCTCGCGTTCCTGTTGTATATGAATTGGAAACTCTGCCTGTTGATTGTCCTGTTGCTGCCGCTCCTGGTCCTAGTGGCCCGGCTGTTCGGCAAGCGCTTGAAATCCCTTTCCACCCAAATACAGGATCAGACCGCCGCACTGTCCACGCTCATCGAAGAAGTGATTTCGGGCATTCGCGTCGTGAAATCCTTTGTTCGCACGGACCGGGAGGAAGGACGCTTCGGCGTCGCAATCGATTCATTGGTGGCCCGGACGCTCAGCCGCGCCAAAATCCTTTCCGTGTTTATCCCCGTCATCACTCTCCTGACGCTCATGATGGCCGGCGTGGTCCTGTGGTACGGCGGCAAGCAAGTGATCGACGGGGCCATGACCCCCGGTGACCTCCTGGCCTTCGTGTTGTTCGCGGGGATTCTCATCGGTCCGTTCGGCGCCGCGGCACGCCTCTTTTCTCAGTTGAAGGAGGGACAGGGCGCCCTGGAACGCGTATTCGAATTGCTCGATACCACGCCGGAAGTCACGGACGCCCCACACGCCCGGCCGCTGCGCGACGTGCAAGGCCACGTCACATTTTCACACGTGAGTTTTGCGTATGACCCGCGTCACCCAGTGCTCACTGATCTTTCCTTTGAAGTGCAGCCGGGCGAAATCGTCGCGTTGGTGGGACCGACCGGTTCCGGGAAAAGTACGATCGCCAACCTCTTGCACCGGTTTTATGATCCGACGGAAGGGGCCGTCACTCTCGACCGGCAGGACCTGCGGGATTTGCAGGTGTCCGGCCTGTATCAACAACTGGCCATCGTGCCCCAGGAAACCGTGCTGTTCGGGGACACGATCATGGAAAACATTCGATACGGACGGGAAGACGCCTCGGAAGAGGATATTCTGGCAGCAAGCCGGGCGGCTCATGCCCACGAATTCATTTCGGCGCTCCCGGACGGCTATGCCACGCTGGTCGGGGAAAAAGGCGTCAACCTGTCGGGAGGGCAGCGGCAACGCATTGCCATTGCCAGGGCTATCCTCAAGAATCCCCGGCTCCTGATTCTGGATGAAGCGACCTCGGCGCTGGATTCCGAATCCGAGTTGCTGGTCCAACGCGCGTTACAGGAACTCATGGCGGGACGCACGACCATAGTGATCGCGCACCGCCTCACGACCATTCAGGAAGCCGACCGGATCTTCGTGCTCAACAAGGGCAGGATCGTCGAACAAGGCACGCACGCGGCGCTCATGCAGCAAGACGGCCTGTACCGTCACCTGTATACGCTCCGCATGGTGGAATCGGAAACGCCGGCGTCCTGAAGACTAACAGATAGAGTCTTCCCCCGACGCCCCAGGATCATGGTTGCCATTCAGTAGCGCCAATCTTCATGACAGCACTCATGATTCTGTTTCTTCTGCTCTGAGGTTCTCCACAACGGCGTGCCCCTTGTCCGTCAGCCGGTATTTCTGATTCGGACTCCTCGGTCTATCAGGGTCGGTCATTTCCAAAAGATCCTCTTTCAAAAGTCGGTCAAGCCATGTTCTGAAATTTCGCGTTCGGCTTGGATAGCCCAAGGCGTGCAGCAGCATTGCACCTGTCACGGCACCGTCAATGCACACTTGCAACATAGCGATTTCTTTGTCCGACAATACTGCTTGGACCCCTTCTTGGACCCCTTCTTGGACCCCTGCATCTGGCTGCGATTCTGGCGTTCCGCCTGCTTGCACCACTGCCTGGTCACCGGCTTGGACCCTTGCCAGTTGCGTCGCATAATCCGGTCGCCGAATCGTCGTCACGAAGTTCCCGCTGGCCACGAATTCCGGTTCCGACAAGCTGGCCGCCGCACAGCGCCGGATCATGTCCACCGTCCCCGTTCCCATGCGCTCGATGTATCCGTGTAGATACATAGACTCCGCCAGTAATGGATTACCCGGCACGGACTCGTGCGGAATACGCAACTTCTCCACTGTAAGAAGGGGCGGTAGCCGACCGGAGTTCATGACATCCAAACGGTCTGAAAAAAGCATCACCTGCACACTGCTGTTATCCGTGTAGTCGCGATGGACCACCGCGTTTACAATGGCCTCGCTTACTACCTCCTTCGGAATCTCATAGGCCGTCGGAACTTCAATGCTCTCCGCCCGCGTGCCTATCGACCGTGCGACCTTGCTCAATACGAAGTCCACCGCCTGATCCACCAGATCGAACACCGTTCCCTTGTAGACCTGATAGGAGGGTATGGGTTTGGCGACCTGCGTACCGTGGAAATGGGCGCACTTGATCTCTGACGAGATCAGAAACCGTTGCGGCGCCTTACCGAACAACAACACGGCGGCATTGGTCAAACGCTCCTTGTTCAACAGGTTCAGATGCCTGAGCAAGTCCTCCGGTGGGGTATTTTCGTCCAGTGGAAACTGTCTGATCCTGCGGGCCGTACGGATGAGCCGGATCATCCGTTCGGTATCGAGATCGTCAAGCGTGGCTCCCTCGCAAGGGGCGGCGTCGAACGGCCCGAAGCGCAGCAGCTCCTTGTCTTCAAGGTATTCCACCAGTCCGGCGTAGAGACCAATCACGAGTTCCTCCTGCGTATCGAACCGTCTGCGGATCAGCCCGGTCTCGGCCTTGCCGATCAACGCCCGCATTTTCGGATGTCGAACGCTGGAGTCCATATTCTTCAGGAAGATCAGACGATGCTTGCCAAGCGCCGTGGCATGGTCGAATTCCCGTTCCGTAGGCGACAGTTCTGTTTCGTCTTCGGCCCCGTAGTCCTTTCCGAACAAGCCCACATAGATGTCGCAGCGCTCCACTTCATCCAGATAGACCTTGTCGGGCCGCCTGTCCGAAGCCGGAATCTCCTCGAACAGGAAGCCTTCAAAGAAGTGCCGCATCAGCGGGTCATTGCGCAAGTAGTCGACAAGCGCCTTGCGTTCGCCTGCGAACTCCTTCTGTACGCTACTGATGAAGATACGGAGAGGGATCACGTTAAAACCTGTTTCAGGGGGACTGTCAGACAGCCCGATCCTTCTCTGCCTGCCGCGTCTACTTGATCGTCGAAAAGTCCGCTTCGATGGTGACCAATTTGCCGTCGGGGAAAAACACGACGATATTTGTCACGGCCTGCGGGTCGAAATCCTGATAGGCGAACCGGGCGGAAAACCGGGAGACGTAGTCCATCTCGGACCCGGGAATTTTCCGGCCACGGCTGGGCTTGCCTTTGTCCACGGCCATGACGTTCGTCGATCCTTGCTGCAGGGCCACGTCGGCCCCTTCGGCAAAAAACTCTTCCTGTCCGCACAGCCCGATTTCCATTTCAAGGTTGGGCATGTTCAGAATTTCCTGGATTTTGGCTTCCGGCATCCGGACTTCCTGTTTCGCGACCTTGGACCGCCGGCCCTCTTCACGTCCGAAATATTCGAACCAATAGGTTTTCGTTCGAAGAATCGCGCTGCTGCCACAGGGTTTGGTGGCCGGATCGTCCCCGATGCGGGAGTTTTTATCCGCGGCTTTGATGATGGCGAACATTTCGTCATTGGACGCCGCCGCCTCCATGGGTCCGCGGGCTGACGCCATGACCTGCTTGGCTTGTGCCAACGTCAATTCGACGTCGATCGCCAACGCCGGCGACCCCATCGCTCCCAACGCAAACAACAGCATGAGCCCGAATGCCTTTTTCCGGTAGTGGTATCGTTCACGTGAACTCATGCGGTTTCTCCTTTTTGCTTCAGATTGGCACGGATAACGAAGGGATTCCTGTAGACATGACGGCAAGGCTGAATTGTAAGAAACCTCCCTACCTCTTTTCAATGCCTATCAGCCGCCCGGCCGGCCTCTCGACCGGATGAAAACGGGATTGACTCATTGTCGGCGTAGTGTTAAATTTCTGCCCCTATCGTGCCCGCTTCATATGGGCCTTCCGACGGTGCTGGAGCAGAACGGGAGCACTCCCGTTTCCCGCTCTCCCGAATGAATGTCGTGTAGTCGCAAGTAATCTGGTCACCCAACTAGCAAGGGATATGGCATGGGAAATGGAATAAACCAACACGCACAGGCCATGAACCTCGAAAGCCTGGAGCGCGTCTATACGAATTACTCCTCAGTCTATGACCAAACCTTCGGGAAGGCTTTTGACGAGTCACGCGAATCGGCCGTGAAAGGGCTGGAAATCGCTCCTGATGAGCACGTGCTGGAAGTCGGCGTGGGCACGGGCATGGCCCTGCCCCTGTATCCGGCCCACTGCCGGATCACGGGCATCGACCTCTCGGAAGGCATGCTGAAAAAGGCCGGGGAGCGCATGACCAAGCATGGTCTCGAGCACGTCACGCTCCAGCGCATGGACGCGGGAGACATGTCGTTCCCGGACGATACCTTCGACCTGGTGATGGCCGCCTACGTGGTCACCGCGGTCCCGGATTACCGGAAAGTCGTCTCGGAGATGATTCGCGTCTGCCGCCCCGGCGGCCGCATCGTCATGTTGAACCACTTCAGCAACGGCAATAAACTCATCGCGGCCGTGGAGAAACTGATTTCCCCCATCTGCCAGCGGATCGGGTTCCGCACGGATCTGTCCTTGGATCACGTGCTCGATGGCACACCACTCGAAGTCGCGAAAAAGGAAAAGATGGATCCCTTCCAGTATTGGTACCTGGTGGAATGCGTGAACGCGAAAAACGGGTATGCTCACTCGTAAGCACCTCAACTGATCCCCTCCTCAACCCGTCGTTCCCATGAAGCAGGCCCTGTGCCTCCAACACGTTCCCTTTGAAGGTCCCGGCGCGTTCCGGGAGGCGTTGGAGAGCCGTCACTATCAGCTTGAAACCCTGCTGGCCCCGAAACGGGATCTTCCTTGCACGCTTCCGGATTTCCTCCTGGTCATGGGCGGACCCATGTCCGTCAATGATTCCGACCCATGGATTGAAAAAGAACTGCTGTTCATTCGACGTGCGATCGAGGCGGGTATCCCGGTGTTGGGCGTGTGCTTGGGCTCTCAATTCATGGCTAAGGCCTTGGGCGGACAGGTGCGCCCCGGCCCTCGCCTGGAAATCGGACCGACCCCGGTGACGCGGACCGTCGAGGAAGACGCCGACCCGGTGTTCGGCACGTTTCCCCGCGAGTTCACGGTGTTTCAATGGCACGGTGAAGGACTCACCCTGCCGCCGGGAGCCTGCGTGCTCGCCTCATCCGAGTTCTATCCGGTGCAAGCCTTCCGGTACGGAAACCGCGCCTACGGGCTTCTATTTCACCTGGAATTGGAAATCGACGGCATCGCGGCCCTCTGCCGCGAATGTGCCACCGACGTACGGCGAGCCCAAACCACAACCGAAGCCCTTTTGGCATCAGCAGAGACCCTTCTCCCCAAGTCCCACCGCCTCGCCGACCGCCTCATCGGGCATCTGGTAAGCTGATCCTCCCCCGTCAGCCACGTACCACGAGGACCTGCTCTTCCTTTATACGAAAATACTCAACGATGCCCCGAACCGTCATTTCAGACAGAAAGATCTGGATCCCCGATTAAGGATGTCGGGGACGAATCCAGGGCCTTTCTCTCCCCTTTCATTCCTTGGCGTACAGACGGCAAGTCTGCATGGGAGACTTCCGTAGCGCGATCCGTTTCGCCAATCCTTGCAATTATAAAAAATAACGACATTACTACAAAAAAATTTGACTTTTCCAAAAATGAGGTTTACCTTACTCATATGCAGGCCTCTATCAAAGAGATTACTCTGTTGAGCATGGGCATAAATTTCAGATCCCACCATGAAGCTGCTGGCTCGGATGGCCTGTGCGTCGTTCAGATGAAAGATCTCGACAACACATCCGTCAAAATTGAAACCCTGGAAAAGTTTGCCTTGAAACCGCCACGCAATGTGACCTTTTTGAAGCCCGGAGACATCATATTCAGATCACGAGGCCGCACAACCACCGCCGTCATCGTGCCGAGGACCATCGGAAAGGCGGTTTTATCGGCCCCTCTATTCCTAATCCGGGTCAAAGATACATCGCACGTGCTGCCCGGCTACCTGTGCTGGTACATCAATCAAACTCCCGCGCAACGATTTCTCTACCAGAGAACAGAGGGGTCAGCCCTGAAGATGATAACCTTGAAGCACCTGAGAGATCTGGAAATTCCCATACCCGCTTTGGATGTGCAGCGCAAAATTGAAAAAATAGCCGCCATGCTGACAAAAGAAACCGCCATGCTTGAAGAGATCAAGCAGAAGCGAGAAAAATATGTTGAAAGGCTCCTGCTGCAAGCCGCTTTCTGACATTGGAGAGAAATGCAAAATGGGTAAAGAAGACATCAAACAGCAAGACATTAACAACGCCGCCTGGAAGGCCTGCGATACCTTCCGCGGCGTGATGGATGCCACGGGCTACAAGGACTTCATCCTGGTCATGCTGTTCCTGAAATACATATCGGACACCTGGAAGGCGCATCTTGAGGAATACCGGAAGCGCTTCAGCGGTGATGACACCAGAATTCGCCGAAGACTGGAACGAGAACGTTTCGTGCTGCCCGAAGGCGCCGGGTTCTACGAGCTTTACGAAAAACGCAACGATGCCAACATCGGCGAGTTGATCAACGTGGCCCTGGATTCCATTGAAGAAAAGAACAGGACAAAGTTGGAAGGCGTGTTCCGCAACATCGATTTCAATTCGGAAGCCAAACTGGGTAGAACCAAGGACCGCAACCGGCGATTGAAAATGTTGCTGGAAGATTTTAACGGACCTGAGCTTGACCTCAACCCCAACCGGGTAGCTGAAGACGTGATCGGCAACACCTACATCTATCTCATTGAGAAGTTTGCCTCCGACGCCGGCAAGAAAGCCGGAGAGTTCTATACGCCCCACAAGGTATCGGAACTGGCGGCGCGCCTGTGTGCGCCGAAACCCGGCGCCCGTATCTGCGATCCGGCCTGCGGGTCCGGCGGCCTGCTGATTGAAGCCGCACGACAGGTAGGCGACAAGAATTTCTCCCTGTCCGGTATGGAAGTAAACGGCGGCACATGGGCCTTATGCCGCATGAACATGTTCCTGCACGGCATGGACTCGGCCCGCATTGAATGGTGCAATACCCTCACGGGCCCCGCTTTGGTAGAGAAGGACAGGCTGATGAAGTTCGACAACATCGTCGCCAACCCGCCGTTTTCCCTGGACAAATGGGGGGCCGAAGAAGCTGCGGACGACCGCTTCAACCGCTTCTGGCGCGGAGTACCACCCAAATCCAAAGGAGATTTCGCCTTTATCACGCACATGATTGAAGTGGCACTGGAAAAGAAAGGCCGTGTGGCGGTTGTGGTGCCGCACGGGGTGTTATTCCGCGGCTCAGCCGAAGGACGCATTCGCCGGAAGCTGATCGAAGAAAATCTGCTGGACGCGGTAATCGGCTTGCCGGGCAACCTGTTCCCGACCACGTCCATCCCGGTCGCCATTCTCATCTTTGACCGTTCCCGAGAAAAAGGCGGCGCAAACGAAACACGTAAGGACGTGCTGTTTATTGACGCGAGCCGGGAATACCAGTCGGGCAAAAATCGGAACACGTTGCTAGACGAGCACCTGGACAAAATCGTTAGGGCGTATCAGAAGCGGGAAAGCATTGAGAAATATGCGCACCTAGCCGGCGTTAGCGAGATTGAAGAAAACGATTGCAACCTCAACATCCCACGCTACGTGGACACCTTCGAGGAAGAGGAGCCGATTGATATTGACGCGGTGGAGCAGGAAATTGAGGAGTTGGAAACCGAGTTGGCCGAAGTGCGCGGCAAGATGCGAAAAATGCTGAAAGAGCTTGAGGGATAAATCCACAAATAACACAGATGAGCGTAGATAAAAAAACAGGAGTGAGAAAAGTGAAAAAGGGAAAGAATGTCCAAGACATTGTCATCTATCAGGCAAAAAGCGGCAAAATTGAATTCCGCGGGGATTTTAAACGCAACACGATATGGGGCAGCATCAATCAGATTGGAGAGTTATTCGGAGTTCAAAAAGCGGCAGTCTCAAAACATATGAAAAATATTTTTAATGATAAGGAGTTGGATAAGGAGGCAACCGTTTCCATTTTGGAAACAGTTCAAATGGAAGGAACAAGAAAAGTAAACAGAAGAATAGAGTACTACAATTTAGACGTGATTCTCTCAGTCGGCTATCGTGTAAACTCGAAACAAGCCACACAATTCCGCATCTGGGCCACCAGGACACTTAGACAACACCTCCTTGAAGGCTACACCATCAACAAAAAACGCATTGCTCTGAATTACGAGCGGTTCTTACGGGCGGTTGGTGATCTCAAAACACTATTGCCTAAAGATAATCAAATCCAGACACAGGACGTTCTGGAACTCATGGAGGCTTTTGCCGGCACATGGTTTTCCCTGGAGGCCTATGACACGCAAAACTTCCCCAAAAGCGGAGCAACGAAAAAAGCCTCAACATTTACGGCCGATGAACTGTCGCAGGCCCTGCACGAGTTCAAGCATGAACTGCTCGTACGCAAACAAGCGACGGATCTGTTCGGTCAGGAAAAGAGCGAAGACGCCGTACACGGGATCGTCGGCAACGTATTTCAATCCTTCGGCAAGCAAGATGTGTATCCGACGGTCGAAGAAAAAGCCTCACACCTTCTCTACTTTATGGTGAAAAATCATCCCTTTGTGGACGGAAACAAACGAAGCGGTGCGTTCGCATTCGTCTGGTTTTTACGAAAAGCAGGGCTCCTGCAGACAAGCCTATCCCCGGAAGCCCTGACGGCTTTGACGTTGCTGGTGGCGGAGAGTCATGCGAAAGAGAAGGAAAAGATCATCGGGTTAATTCTCTTGTTGTTACAAAGAAGATAAAGGCATGAGCAAAAAGCCCTCCAAAAGCCTGACCATCCGCAACAGCACTGCGGAATTCCTCATCTTCACCAATCAAGCCGGTGAGGATGGGATTGAAGTACGCTATCAGAACGAAACCATCTGGCTCACGCAAAAACTCATGGCTGAGTTATTTGATACGACAAAATCCACTATCAGCGAACATTTGCGCAATATTTACACTTCTAAGGAACTGAACAAGAGTTCAACTGTTCGGAATTTCCGAACAGTTCGGAAAGAAGGCAATCGCAACGTGGAAAGAGAGTTGGAGTTCTACAACCTCGATGCCATCATCTCCGTTGGCTACCGCGTGAACTCCAGACGCGCCACCCAATTCCGCCAATGGGCCACGCAAGTTCTGCGGGAATTTGCCATCAAGGGCTATGTGCTGGATAAAAAGCGTCTGGAACAGGGAGCATTCCTCGGTGAAGACTATTTTGAACGCCTGCTTGCTGAAATCCGTGAAATCCGTCTGAGCGAGCGTCGCTTTTATCAGAAAATCACTGACATCTACGCCACCAGCCTGGATTACAACAAGGACGCCCCGACCACCCGTGAGTTTTTTGCCAACGTACAAAATAAGCTGCATTACGCTATTCACGGCCAGACCGCCGCGGAACTCATCAAAAACCGCGCGGACAGCAGCGCTAAAAATATGGGGCTGACCAGTTGGGAAGGAAGCCCCGATGGGAAAATTCTGAAAACCGATGTGGCAGTCGCCAAGAATTATCCGTCCAAAGAAGAGATGGAATCATTGGGGCGTATCGTCGGCGCCTATCTTGACCTTGCCGAAGACCGCGCAAAACGCAAAATCCCTATGACCATGGAAGACTGGACAAAACGGTTGGATGAATTTCTGAAATTTAATGAACGCGAAATTTTAAAGGATGCAGGGAAAATCAGCGCCGAGATTGCCAAAGATCACGCCGAAAGCGAATTTGAGAAGTATCGCATTATCCAGGATCGTCTGTTTGAATCCGACTTTGATAAGGAGACCAGAAAACTGGAAAGGCAGCTTGATAAAAAAGACAAAGCGGTGCATCGGAATCAGAAACAACCGGAGATCGATGAATGAAGCATGGTTGGCCTCTGAAACAGGTCGGAGAACTTTTCGATGTGCAGTTGGGAAAGATGTTAAGCCCCAAGGCCAAGGAAGGAGAACAACTTCCTTACCTGGCAAACTTCAACGTTCAATGGGGAAAATTCAACCTCGGAAACGTGAAGTCAATGAATTTCACCGAAAGCGAAAAAGAGAAATACGCCCTTACGCGGGGCGATATTTTGATGTGCGAAGGAGGCGAAGTAGGTCGCTGTGCGATTTGGAATGAACGCTCAACGAATTTTTATTACCAGAAGGCGTTGCACAGATTACGGCCAAAAGACAAAGACACGATAAATCCTTATTTCATGTGCATCTATATGGAACACGTCACCGCGAACAATGGAGTAACTAAAATTGTCGGTGAAACCAGCATTGCCCATCTCACACGAGAAAAACTGTGTGCCTTAAAGATTCCATGTCCGTCCAAAGAGCAGCAGGACAAGATCGTCAAAATAATACGCACTTGGGATGCTGTAATAGACAAAACCGAACGCCTCATCGCCGCCAAGGAGAAGCAGTTCAAGTGGTTACTGAAAAGGCTTATCAGCGACCAGCAGGACAATCCTAAATGGCAGAAGCGAAAATTGGGAGATGTTGCCTGGGTTGCAAAGAAAAAACCGATGCAGAATCTATCAGATAGGAAACTTCTTACCGTAAAGCTTCATTGCCTAGGCATAGCAATAAACAAAACGTCATTTAACCCAAGAATAAATCCAAAAGGTCGCCCCTACTTTGAGAGAAAGAAAGGCGAGCTTCTAATTGGAAGACAAAATTTTCACAATGGGGGTTTTGGTATTGTTCCCATTGAGCTTGATGGATACATCGCATCAAATGCGGTCACGTCCATAAATTTGAATCTCGACAGGCTAAACACTGATTTCCTGTTCTATTCATTTTCCAGAACAAATTACTACAAGAAGATAGGCCATGTAATGGACGGAACGGGGCAAAAAGAGTTATCAGATAGACAGATATTACACCTGTCGTTTTTTGTGCCACCCCTGTCACAACAAAAACAAATCGCTCAAACGCTTAATGCAGCCAAGCAAGAAATTGCTCTATTTTCAAATCACTTGCCCAACGATACCGCATGCAAAAACGCGGATTGATACAGAAACTGTTAACGGGCGAATGGAGGATAAAGAGATGAATCATCGAATGGATAAACCAATAGAAAAATGGAAAAAGGATGAGTTGATTGACTTCATCGGCAAACATAAGGAGGCCATAGAATCAACTCAAGCCAGTATCAAGAAAATAGAATCCTTCGTGGATGAGCATGCGCAGACCCTTGAAGATTTACCCTCTAAACTTGAACAAGCACAACAACAAAGCGCTGAACTCGACGAACTCAATCAAAAGGCTGTTGAAGCAAAACAAGAAATTGATGGAATGAGAGAGGACGTAGAAAATAAGCAAGAAGAAATCGAGAGCTTTTATTCTGATCTGCTTCAAGGTGAAGAAGCAACAGAAGAAGCCCCTAAGCGAGTTCCTTCAATTAAAGAGCAAATAAGCAACTTTCAAGAAAGTTCTGAAAAACAGTTCGCGAAATTAAAAGCAAGGATTGAAGGATTGCTTCCAGGGGCAACCTCTGCTGGGCTGGCTTCCAGTTACCAGGACGCGCAAAAAGAGAAGAAAGCCATGCCCTTATGGATCGGGTTTATTGCTTCCCTTCTTGTTTTAATGGCTGGATATTTCTACTCTTTTGTATACAACTCACCACCCACTGATTTATCGACAATCGCCATTCGCGCAACTATTGGTTTCCCTTTGATTTGGATAGCATGGTTTTGTCAGAGGTCTATTTCCCAAATGACAAGAATAAGTGAAGAGTATCGCCATAAAGAAAAAATGATGAGGATTTATGACGGCTTTTCAAAGCAGATAGAACAATCAACTGATGCTGAAGAAGGAAAAACAAAGAAAATGGATCTAATATCTGTAACGATAAACGCTATTGAGAAAAACCCTGCTGAAAAATTAGATCCATCGGAGACTTTTATAGATTCTTGGGGGAAGAAGAAAGTTGAGATCAAAAGCGGACAAAAATAACACTCTCTAATTCACAAATTTCTTGCCTTTCATTCCCAATGCCTTTCTCTGGCCCCTTTTCGGATAAAACAGGGACAAATACATGAAAACCGAAATCATCCAATCCCCGACCAACCGACTTTGAATCCTACGCCGGGCAAACGGAAAACGGCGTTGAGTTCTGGCTGGCCCGCGGTCTTCAGCCCCAGCTTGGTTATGAGCAATGGAAGAACTTAAAAACCGTTATTGATAAAGCAAGAACTGCCTGTGAGATGGCGGAACACCGCGTTTTCAATCATTTTGCCGACGTCGGCAAAACGTAAAAATGCCGAAAGGGGCAGAAAAGACCATAGTCGGAATTCCCGATGCAAAGACATGGACTACTGCAGAAACTGCTGACTGGGAAATGGATGGTAAAAGTCTAATGGGGTCTAGAAAAAGCAGGATCAAATCATGGACGGTACAGAAAAAGTCGTAAAGCATCTGGAAATGACCCAAGCCGTTATCAACCGTTTGGGAAACAACTCTTTCCTGTTAAAGGGTTGGAGCATGACCATCATTGTCACGGCAATGGTTTTAATGGCCAGATATGACTTGCAACACCCATGTCTTATTCTGTCCCTTATTATCCCCATCCTCGGATTCTGGATTCTGGATGGATACTTTCTCTGGCAAGAAAGGTTATTTCGGAAAATATACGATGAGGTTAGATGTCAATCCGACACCGATTTCAAAATGGACATGATGAAGCATAAAAATAAGCCGAAATGTAGTTGGGGCTCCGCCATGTTTTCCGTCACGCTTCTCATTTTCTATTCGTTAGAGGTTGTCTTGACTGTTGTTGTGTTTTTGACAACTCCGGGGGCGGCATCATGAGAAGAGTGTTTTTCAGTTTTGATTGGGATGACGTGTGGCGAGTCAACCAGGTCCGCAACAGTTGGGTTACAAAGGGCCATCAAATAGCAGGGTTTGTCGATGCGGCGGAGATGGAAACGCTCAAGAGACAAACGGGCAAGGAAATCAAAAAATGGATCGATGCTCAGATGAAGGGAACCTCTGTGACGTGTATCTTGATCGGTAGCAAAACAGATGAAAGCAAATGGGTGAAATACGAAATAGAAAAGAGTATCGAGCAAAAGAAGGGACTGTTAGGAATTCTTATCCACAACATAAAAGACGATAAAGGCAAGATTGATAGAAGAGGAGCTAATCTTCTGAAAGACCACAATGGAACCAACTTTGGCGAAAACGTTAAGAATGCTCTCCTCGGAGGTGGCGCTGGATGGGGACTTGCGAGGCTCGTTTTTCCTCAACTTCTCATTCCGGCTACCATTTTTGGAGCTGCCCTTGCCGTACTGATGCCAAATGATGACGATTACAGGATTTATGATTGGGTTGAAGACGACGGATATAACAACTTGAGCAACTGGATAGAAGAAGCCGCTAAGCAAGTGGGCAGATAAAGCGCGCTACTGCAAATTGGAAAATCCATTTGTGCAAAAGACGAAAACTCCACGTCCGCGCAACCTGTATATGTTTGTGGATGAAGGTGGAAATTTCGATTTTTCGGAGAAAGGAACAGCTTTTTTTACCCTGACGTGTGTAACAACAGAGCGTCCTTTCGGGATGTACCAGGAAATCGATAACTACAAATACGATTTGATTGAACATGACTTTCCTCTGGAATCTTTCCACTGCGCCGAGGACAACAGGCACATCAGGTCAAAAATGTTTGGTTTTATCAAAAAGTATCTGGCAAAACTTCGCATTGACAGCCTGATTGTTGAGAAGCGTAAGACTTCCCCTTCTCTTCAGAAACCAACGGAATTTTATCCGAGTATGCTGGGCTACCTCTTAGCCTATGTTTTGAAAGATTATCGATCCGGTCAATTCAGCAAGATCGTGATCATCACGGACAGCATACCGGAAGCGAGCAAACGCAAAGCAATGGAAAAGGCAACCAAAACGATGCTGGCAACGATGTTGCCCAAAGGTACGAACTATATAATCCTGCATCATGCAGCCAAGTCTCACTATTGTCTCCAGATTGTTGACTATTGTAACTGGAGCATTTTCAGAAAATGGGAGCGTAGCGATAATGAACACTACAGCCTGATAAAATCGGCTATACGGAGTGAAGTTGATATCTTCCTGACTGGAAAAAGAAGGTACTACTGATGGCAGGGATGAAATCGACCTCCCCAACTACTCTTCTGTTGAAGAGAGAGCCCCTTGGGCTCTTGTCATCGGGGAGGTACCTTTACTGGTATACTAAAACGATAAAAAATCAAAGTCAAACAAGCGTTGCCTGCGGAAAACCGTGCCGCCCTTTGGTAGCGAATTTGTCTGTATCTATCTGCGGATAAAACAGGAACAAATCCATGAAAGCCGAAATCATTCAATCTCTCACCAACGACTTTGAATCTTACGCCAGGCAAACGGAGAGCGGCGTTGAGTTCTGGCTGGCTCGTGACCTTCAGTGCCTGCTTGGCTATACCGATTGGCGAAACTTTTTACAGGTTCTTCACCGCGCTAAAGTAGCATGCGAAGTGTCGGAACACAGAATTATCGACCATTTCGTTGACGCCAACAAAATGGTCTCCCTCGGCTCCGGAAGCCAGCAGGATTTGCCGCCCGATGAAGACGTGAAAAAAGTGGAAAGGAAGTTACAGGCCGAGGAGAAAAGGGGTTGAAAAATCCAAAGTCTTTGGGCAGCGACTAACTATGTCCCTTCACACCGATACATCGGGTACGTTGAAGAACTGACCAACGCAACCATCGCGGCACCATAGCAAAAACATAGCAATGCATAGCAATAAAACAGCAAATTCATAGCAAATATAGCACCAACATAGCATTTTCATAGCAAAAAGCAAAAATATCTTCTAAGTCTGTCTTGCTATGTTTTGCTATAAAACAGGATTGTAAATGTTCACTCATTCGTTGACAGAATAATGACCTGACCACACCAGAATGGTCATGCTGAGCAAAGCACCCGTCCTGAGCTTGTCGAAGGAAGGAATCTTCTTGCTGTCATCCCTGACCCCGATCCCCGATTAAGGATAGCCTGCCCTCGACTTTTGTAATCGGGGGTCGGGGACGGATCCAGAGGTTTTTGCTTTTCTGCCTGTGAAGAAAACCAGCTCTGGATTCCCGCGTGCGCGGGAATGACGGAAAGAGGCAGTCGGATAGAAAAAATGCCCGGCTTTCGATTCAACGAAAAGTACCTCTCCCAAATTCCCGCTCTTCTGGAACTGGTCAACCTCGGGTACGAATACCTGACGCCGGAGCAGGTCTTCAAGGCAAGGCGCAAGAAACTCGGCGACGTTTTGCTGGAAAACATCCTGCGCCGGCAGATTAAGAAGATCAATCGTATCCACTACAGGGGCCGCGAATACCGGTTCAGTGAAGAAAACATTCAGTCCGCCATCCAGAAAATCAAGAACATCCAATATGCCGGACTGCTGAAAACCAATGAGACGGTCTACGACCTGCTGACCCTCGGCACTTCGATGGAGCAGTCTATCGAGGGAGACTCCAAGAGTTTCACCCTGAACTATGTTGACTGGAACACCATTTCCAACAACGCGTTTCACGTAACCGCGGAATTTCCCGTTGAGAGAACGCGCAGCACTGAGACCGCCCGTCCGGATATCGTCCTGTTCGTGAACGGCATTCCATTTACCGTAATTGAATGCAAATCACCCACCGACAAAGTGGAAGCGGCAATCTCTCAAACCATCCGCAACCAGACAGAAGACTATATTCCCCGGCTTTTCATCTATGCCCAATTGTTGATGGGGATCAACAAAAACGATGCCCGATATGCCACGGTTGGAACGGAACAGAAATTCTGGAGTCTCTGGAGAGAAAAAGAAGACAGCGAAAAGGACGTGGAACAGATCGTCAACGCACCGCTTCAAGAAGAAACGAAAGACGCCCTGTTCTCCGGTGACTTTGCCGCTGCCCGCCGATATTTCGACGAATTGGGCGCCCGGGAGATCACGGAGCAGGATCGGGCCATCTACAGCCTCTGCCGCCCGGAAAGGCTGATGGAACTCTCCCGTCTGTTCACGCTTTTTGACGCGGGCAAAAAGAAAATTGCGCGTTACCAACAATTTTTTGTCGTGCGTTCGACTTCGCAGCGCGTCAAGGAGTTCGACAACGAGGGACGGCGAAAAGGCGGCATGATCTGGCATACGCAGGGTTCGGGAAAATCTCTGACCATGGTCTGGCTTGCGCGTCTTCTGGCCATGGATGGGGAGATCACCAATCCACGCCTCATCATGGCAACGGACAGGAAAGACCTGGACAGACAGATTGCAAAAGTGTTCCGGCAGTGCGGGATCGAGCCGGAGCAAGCGGCAACCGGACGTGAACTTCTCGAACTGATCAGGTCAAAAACGCCCGTTGTTACCACCCTGGTACATAAATTCGACAAGGCTTTGAACGCGGGTGGAATGAGTGATGACGATCCTAACGTTTTCGTGCTGGTCGATGAAAGCCACCGCACCCAGTTCGGGAACCTTTCGGCGAGAATGCGGCAAATGCTGTCAAAGGCCTGCTACCTCGGTTTTACGGGAACCCCGCTCACGAATGAACAGAGAAATAACTTCGTCAAATTCGGGGGATTGATCGAGCCCTCCTATTCCGTCCGGCAAGCTCTGGATGACGAGGCGATTGTGCCGCTGCTTTACGAAGGGCGTCACGTGGAGATGGAGCAGGACAAAGCCGCCGTTGACTTGTGGTTTGAACGATACACCGCTGATCTCAGTGAGAAACAGAAAACCGATTTGAAGAAAAAGTATTCCCGCGCCAACACCCTCAACAAGGCGAAACGGGTCGTCTATATGCGCGCCTTCGACATCAGCGAACATTATCGCGCGAACTGGCAGGGCACGGGTTTCAAGGGTCAACTGGTTGCACCGGACAAAGCCACGGCCATTCAATATCACCAGTATATGACAGAAATAGAAGCCGTATCCTCCGAAGTGGTCATCTCCCCGCCCGATATGCGAGAGGGTTTTGAAGACGTTGATGAAAAGCCGAATTCCGACGTTCGAAATTTCTGGGATAAAATGATGAAACGCTTCGGCTCGGAGACCGAATACTCGGGAAATATTATTGAACGTTTCACAAGCACGGAAGAGCCTGAGATTTTAATCGTCGTGGATAAACTTCTGACCGGATTCGACGTCCCGGTCAACACCGTTCTCTATCTTTGCAGGAAACTGCGCGAACACACGCTGCTCCAGGCCATTGCTCGCGTCAACCGGCTGCATGAAGGCAAGGACTTCGGCTATATCGTGGACTATGAAGGCATACTCGGGGAACTGAACACGGCTTTGACGATGTATGACGCGCTGGAAGGATTTGATGCGAAGGATTTGGAAAGGACACTGGTTTCTGTCAATGAGCAGATTCAAAAACTGCCGCAGAAGCATTCCCACCTGTGGGACGTTTTCAGAACAGTGAAAAATCAAGCCGACGAGGAAGCCTACGAGCGGCTTTTGGGCGATGAAGAACAGAGAGACAAGTTTTACAGGCTGCTGGGAGAATATGCCAAAACCCTTGCCATTGCCCTTTCCTCTCACCAGTTTTTAACGGATACGGATGAAGCAGCCCTGCGGCATTACCGTGAAGATTTAAAACGGTTTGAAAATTTGAGGAAGTCTGTGAAGCTGCGCTATGCCGATACCGTTGATTACAGGGAGCACGAGCCGAAAATTAAAAAACTCCTGGACACCCATATTCAAGCCGACAGGGTTACACAGATCAACGAGCCGGAGAACGTTTTTCACGGCCTCCCCATCGGCGAAAGCGGCGCAGAGGTCGAATACGGCAGCAAAACCGAAGCTTCACGGGCCGATAGCATCGCCCACCTAATAAAACGCACAATCAGCGAAAGAATGGAGGAAGACCCGGCCTTTTACCAAAAATTTTCAAACCTGATCCAGCAGGTCATAGATGACTTCAGGGCAGAACGTCTCTCTGGAGTGGAATATCTGGAGAAGGTTTCCAAACTGAAAAAAAACTTCGACAGCCGGGGGCATGAGAACGTGCCTGAAAAATTGCGTTTTAACGGAGACGCCACAGCCTTCTTCGGCGTCATTCAACCCGTGTTTGAAACCTGCACTGCCGGAACGTGCCATGAGCACTCGGCGGATACGGCTCTTGCAATTCATGAAATTTTGCAACGCCACGGCAAAGTACATTTCTGGGACGACCCGGATGTCCGAAACAGCGCCATCAACGACATTGAGGATTACCTGTATGACGAAGTGAAAGCGAAAAGAGGCATTGAATTCAACAACGAGCAACTGGATGAGATTATCGAGCGCACCATGAGGATTGCCCGTAACAGGATGTACGGATGAGCCGGAGAACTGAGTCAATTGCGTATGGAGGGAATGAAATTGCATTTGACGTCGTTCATCTCAAGAGAAAAACCATGGAGATTGCCGTCCACCCAGACAAATCCGTTGTTGTGAAAGTCCCATTTGGAAGCGATTCGGAAGAGATTGCCCGTAGGGTACGAAGGCGTGCCGGATGGATTCATCGTCAGATGCTTTATTTTGAACAGTTTGAACCGAAAACCCCGCCTCGCCGCCACGTGAGTGGAGAATCCCACCTGTATCTTGGGCGAAAATATCGACTGAAAATCAGGAGAGCCACAACCCCACTGGTTTTGTTAAAGAGCGGATATTTCCATATTCAATCTCCGAACCTCTCTCAGGGCCATATTCAAGAACTGCTTGAAGAGTGGTATTTGCAAAAAGCCTCAACCTGCTTCCAAGCCGTCTTTCATCTGGTTTGGGAAAAGTTCAAAAAAAACACCGTTGCCAAGCCAAGCCTGAAAATACGAAAAATGAAGGCGCGGTGGGGAAGCCTGTCAACAAACGGCCAGTTGACGCTCAATCCGGACCTGATCAAAGCCCCGAAAGAGTGCATTGAATACGTGATAATCCACGAACTTTGCCACCTTTCACACATCCACCACGATTCCAACTTTTACAAGTTGTTGGATCGCCGCCTGCCGGACTGGGTTCAAAGAAAACATAAACTGGAACTGGCGCTGGTTTAGCCAGCCCGAGCAGAAACTGCGTGTCACGACCCACCCTCGCGAGGGTACTGTCTCAGTTTGGATTCTGCTCTTTCCCTCCGAATCCGGGGCCTCCTTTCTGTCATCCCCGACCCCGATCGGGGATCCAGAATCTTTTTGTCTTTCCGCCCGAAAGAAAAAGCA
>JAPPLK010000049.1 GCA_028819435.1 Nitrospira sp. | reverse complement strand
TCGATATTTACAGGACCACGCGCTTCGTCTGGCCAGTTATGAAGTCGTGCCGGATGACCGTGAAGTCATTCGCAAGCATTTGGTGAGCCTGTGTGAAAAGCAGGATCTCCAGGTGATTTTCACTGTAGGAGGAACCGGCGTTCGGCCTACGGATTGGGCTCCCGAAGCCACGCGGGACGTCATTGAAAAAGAAATCCCGGGTATTGGTGAAGCCATGCGGGCAGAGAGTCTGAAAAAAATGAGGACGGCCATGCTGTCCCGGGGAACGGCTGGTATTCGAGGGAAGATCATGGTGGTCAACCTTCCGGGCAGTCCGAAAGGCGTGATCGACAATTTAGCCACGCTGCTTCCGATTCTCGATCACACTGTTGGAAAAATATCGGGTGTGTCCTCCAATGAGGTGGGGAAAGAATCGAGATAAGGGGGCGATGTCTTTGCCTCCCCTTTGTAAGGGGAGGATAGGTGGGGTAGAGTTGCAGACGCAAAGGGCGCCGGCTCTACCTCCCCTATCCCCTCCTTACAAAGGAGGGGAAGGAACAGGCCGAACTTGTCAACGAATTACTGAGCACATACAAGAATGACAGAAGAGGGGCTATTTTCATGCCAATGACAGATACTTCCATATCAATGACTGGAAGACTTGGAGGCATTCATGAGTGCTGAATTGAAAATGTTTCAACCTGCGACACAAGGCGATGCCTGCACGTACATGTGGGCGTGCGCGATTTGTGACGAAAATGAAACGTGTCAAAAAGACAAGGAAGGCCACAGCCGGTGGCTGGTAGCCAAACGCATGGAGCGGATCGACTACAAGATCCTCGTCATGAGCAACAAAGGCGGGGTTGGGAAGAGTACCGTTTCCACCAACCTGGCCGTCAGCTTGGCCTTGAAAGGCTATGAGGTGGGTATCTGCGACATGGATATTCATGGCCCCAATATTCCCAAAATGGTCGGCGCCGAAGGCCAGCGTCTCAAGATCAGCACGGGAGGCGGCATTATTCCCCATCAAGCCTACAACATGAAGATTGCCTCGATGTCGTTCCTCCTCCAAAATTCCGATGATCCCATTATCTGGCGCGACGCCTATAAATTTGAATTCATCAATCAATTACTCGGTGGCGTCGAATGGCAGGATTTGAATTTTCTCATCGTGGATTTGCCTCCGGGAACCGGCAATGAGTCGGTCACGACGATTGATCTGATCGGGGAGGTGACCGGGTGCGTGATTATTTCGACTCCGCAGGAGGTCGCCTTGCTCGACGCCAGGAAGTCCGTCACCTTCGCACGGGACAGCGAATTGCCGATCATCGGCATCGTGGAGAATATGAGCGGCTTGGATTGTCCGCATTGCCATCAGCACATCGAAGTCTTTCGATTAGGCGGAGGAGAAGCATCTGCCCACGATATGGGTGTTCCCTTTTTGGGACGGATTCCGCTCGATCCTGAAGTGGTGAGGCAAAGCGATTACGGCGAACCCTATGCCTTGTTCCATTCTGATTTGCCCACGGCTGACGCATATCACGACATTGCCAATAAGGTCGATGATTTTTGCAAGAAAAAAGGGTCGTTGGTGCAAGTTGCCTCCAAGAGTCCCTTCAAGAAAAAATAAAAACGTATGGACGGGTTAACTTCTCTCACGCAAGCGCAACAAATCGTGCTGGACGCCGCGACGCCGTTGGGGTGCGAGAAAGTCGGATTGCTGGACGCCCTGGGGCGGGTTTTGGGCGAAGACATCGTGGCACCACGGGATAATCCCCCGTGGAATAATTCGGCCATGGACGGGTTTGCCGTCCGCTGGGCAGACATTAAAAAAGAGCATGAAATCACCAAACCGGCGGAGTTGACCATCGTCGAAGACGTGCCGGCCGGCCAGGTTGCCGGGAAATCCGTAGGACCTGGCGAAGCTATCCGCATCATGACCGGTGCACCGGTTCCGGCCGGAGCCGATACAGTGGTGCGAGTCGAGTTCACGGAACCGTCCGACACCAGCGTCAGGATTTTCCAGCCCGAACCCCAGGGCGCCAACATTCGTCCCAAGGGTGAAGACGTTAGGGAAGGCGAATGCATCATTCCCAAGGGAACCCAACTGCGCCCGGCGGAAATCGGCATGCTTGCGATCCTGGCGAAGTCGTTCGTGCTGGTGCATCAGCGTCCCCGGGTTGCCATCCTGTCAACCGGTGACGAACTCGCTGACCTCGATGAGAAATTTGACGAGAATAAGATCGTCAACTCCAATAGCTACGGCATTGCGGCGGCAGTTCAAGAGGCGGGCGGAATTCCGCTTTTGCTGGGCATTGCCAGGGATACGCCTGAATCTCTCAAAGAAAAGATCTCGCAAGGATTGGGGTGTGACATCCTGGTGCTTTCGGGTGGCGTCTCCATGGGTGACTACGATTTTACCAAGGTCGTATTCGCGGAACTTGGTGCCGACATGCATTTCTGGAAGCTGGCGATTCGCCCGGGGCAACCTCTGGCCTTCGGAAAAATCCAGGGCAAATTGGCGTTCGGGTTGCCAGGGAATCCCGTGTCGTCCATGGTCACGTTTGAACAGTTGGTCCGGTTGGCGGTCATGAAGATGGGCGGCTGCCGGCACCTGGACCGTCCGGTGGTCGAGGCCGAGTTTCAGGAAAAATTTTCCAAACATCCTGACCGCCGGCATTTCCTTCGCGGGATCCTGGAACAAAAAAACGGGAAACTCACCGTTCGGACCACCGGGCCACAGGGTTCGGGGATTTTGACGTCGATGGTGAAGGCCAACGGGTTGATCGACATTCCGGAAGAAGTGGAAAAGATCAATCCCGGTGATACCGTTCGCGTGCAAGTACTCAGTAAGAACTTTTAACCCATGGCGCCACCTATCCTATCTTTTGTCGGCCGTTCCAATAGCGGCAAAACCACGTTGATCGAACGGGTGATTCCCGAACTGACCCGCGCAGGGTATCGGATCGCGACCGTCAAGCACGCGGGACACGGGTTCGAGTTGGATACGGAAGGCAAAGACAGTTGGCGGCATAAACAGGCCGGGGCTCATGCCGTCATCGTGATCTCCAAGGGAAGCCTCGCCATGTTTGCCGACGTCGCTGAAGAAATAAAAGTCGAAGAAGTCCGCGACCGGTTTCTCGACAGCCAAACGGATCTCATTATTGCGGAGGGCTGGAAAAGCGAAGGCTATCCGAAAATTGCCGTTGTCCGCGAACAACTGGAAGAAGTGAACGTTGCCGTCGACGGGTTATTGGCCATCGTCTCGATGAAACCCATCGAAGCGTCGGTGCCGTGCATCGACCGTGATGATATTGCGGGGCTGGCCAGGTTGATTATCCAGCATTACCCCAAGCCGCCGTCCACCTGACATGAACCGAAGGACCGTCATCGTCCTCCTGGTCGCTGTCGTGGTCCTTGGCTTAGCCGGGACGGCAGCCATTCCCGTTACCAACCATCCGGAGTTCTGCGCGTCCTGCCACACGATTCGTCCTTCTGTTGAGAGTTGGAAAACGTCTTCCCACAAAGACGTCACTTGCGTCGCGTGCCACGTTCGACCGGGCCTGCAAGGGTTTCTCGAAGATAAAGTGTATGCCGGCTTGAAAGACGTGGCGATCACGTGGTTCGGCACGCCAACCGAACCTCATGACTTGCAGGCGCGCATTGATTCAAACGTCTGTTTGGGTTGCCATCGTGCGGTCCTCAGGGTGACGGAAGTGTCCATGAGAGATTTGCCCAAGCCCGTCAAGGATGTCGGGTTGATCATGAGTCACCGGAAGCACATGGAAGCTTTTGAGAAACGCGGGCACGGTGAAGGCTGTACGACCTGCCACGCGCGCGTGGTGCATGGGAAACCCGTTAAAGGGTATCCCATCGTAATCCCGCGCGGTCACGTCAAATTGGACATGGAGCCGCACCATCCGAATCATCCGGAGGGTTCGGCATTGTGGAAATCTGCCCTGGCGGATTGTGTACGGTGCCACGACAACAAAACTACCTACGCAGGCACAGTGCTGAGCAAAGATTGTGAAGTCTGTCATCTCCCGGACAAAATCGGAGATTTTTTATTTTAACTTCTGGTAAACGGCACCGATGTCTGTACCGATCGTTCGCGTTCAAAACCTGACCAAACGGTTCGGCGATTTTACCGCGGTGGATCACGTGTCGTTCGAGATCCAACCAGGAGAGACCGTCGGACTGCTCGGGCCAAATGGCGCGGGAAAAACCACAACGTTTCAAATGCTCCTCGGGGTGATTACGCCCACGCATGGAACGATCGAAATGTTGGGACTTGATCTCCTCCATCATCGTGAAGAGATTCTTCGGCAGGTCAATTTTTCCTCTACCTACATCTCGATGCCGTACGCCCTGACCGTAGAAGAAAATCTCCGGGTGATCGGCCGGTTGTATGGAGTATCGGGTATCGACAGGCGGATCGACGACGTGATCAAAAAACTCGAAATGGAGGACATGCGCCATAAAATAGCCCGTAAATTGTCGTCAGGACAGATGACGCGATTGACGTTGGCCAAGGCGGTCCTGACCGAACCGAAGATCCTGTTTCTAGATGAACCCACCGCCAGTCTGGACCCGGATATCGCCCACAAAGTCAAAGGATTTTTAAAAGAATATCGTGCAACCTCCGGCCTGAGCATGTTGTACACCTCACACAACATGCGGGAGATAGAAGAAATGTCCGACCGAATCGTATTCTTGCAACGAGGAAAAGTCATCGCCGAAGGCACCGCCCAGGAAGTCATCGTCCAATACGGCGAAGACGATCTAGAACAAGTCTTCCTCAAAATCGCCAGAGAAAGGTGAGAATCTTCTCTGCTTCCCCTCGCTATCAGGCAGGACAAGGACGAGAATCAAGAGGGAACGACCAAGAGAGGAGCATCAAGCAGGAATGGCCGACTTTTCCTCCCCTTTGTAAGGGGAGGTTAGGAGGGGTAGAGCCAAGCATTCATGAAGCACAGGCAACGAACCCAACAAGGCCCCCCGAAGGTTCTTCCCTTGAAGCGGAAGCTTCGGACTGCAATGACTCCAGCCGAACAGCTTCTATGGAACAAACTTCGTTCAAAACAATGTGACTCATTGAAATTTCGCCGGCAACATGCCATTGGTCCGTTCATTGTCGACTTTTATTGTCCGGAACAATTATTGGTCGTTGAAATTGACGGCGACGTTCATGCCGAAGAGACGAAGATCACAAAAGACCGGCAGCGTGAAAGGTATTTGCGTTCCCTGGACCTTCAAATTATTCGTTATACGAATTATGAAGTGCTGAACAATCTGGATGGCGTTCTTGAACATCTGCTTGGAGTGCTATCCTCGGACTCTACCTCCCCTCACCCCTCCTTACAAAGGAGGGGGAATTAGAGAGGACTCCAACTTAAAAATGGAGGAGGTGAGCGGTTATGGTAAGAAGAAGTAGAGATATACCCCAACGCGAGCAAAATGAAACTCGTATGCGGCGAGCTTGGATCTGGTTGAATCTGAGCGAGAAATCTGAGTCCGACGATGAGAAATTCATCTTCCTCTGGATTGCATTCAACGCGGTCTATGGGGCAGAGCTTCCCGATACAAGTGACGATGATAGAATCACCGAAAGAGACCGACTTGCAGATTTTGCGAACAAGATTGTGGAACGAGATCGTGAAAGAGCTATTGAAAACATGCTTTGGGACTCATTCTCTGGCCCTGTCCGTGTTCTGTTGGAGAACAAGTTTGTATTCGGCCCTTTCTGGAGTTGGGTGCAAGAAAGAGAAAAACCGGCAGATAAAGATTGGGAGTCAAAATTTAAGGAAAGAAAACAGCGGGTGTTAGAAGCCTTGGGAAGACATGATGTTTCCCGTGTCCTCGAAGAGGTCTTGGCGAGACTCTATGTATTACGCAACCAGATTATCCATGGCGGTACGACTTTTGCTGAAGGTTGGGGCCGCGACCAACTAAGAGACGGCCGTCGCATTATGGAAACTATTATGCCATTAATTTTGCAGATCATGCAGGATGATATTGCCAAGAGTCCTGATTCGAATGTTTGGGGAAGCCTCAATTATCCAAGAGTAGGCGAATCCGAGAGACCAGAATAAGATATTCACATGAATATTGGTCGTATATCTGCATTGATTTCCCGCCATCTTTTTCTCTATCGCCGGAGTTTTCCGCGGTTGTTGGAGATTTTTTATTGGCCTTTGCTGGATTTGGTGGTCTGGGGATTCATCACCGTGTACCTGGCCCAGGAAGGTAAGGGATTGCATGGGGCCGTTGTCTTTTTTCTGGGAGCGCTTATTTTCTGGGACATTCTCTTTCGGGCACAACAGGGGATTACCATCTCATTTCTCGAAGAAATCTGGTCGAGAAATCTTATGAATTTGTTCGCGAGCCCTCTCACCGCCGGAGAATTTCTCGCGGCGATGATGGCTATGAGTATTTTCAAGGTCGCCGCGGTGTCCATCATTATGGCGTTCGCCGCCTTGTTCTTTTATTCCTACAACGTCTTCATTATGGGATTGACCCTGATCCCGTTCGTCATGAACCTGATTGCCTCTGGATGGCTTATCGGAATTTTGACCACGTCCGTGATTATGCGATTCGGCCAACAAGCCGAAGTCCTGGCATGGGGGCTGGTCTTTCTGTTCCAACCGATCTCCTGTGTATTCTATCCGCTCTCCGTCTTGCCGGGATGGCTGCAACCGTTGGCCATGGCGAATCCGGCCGCGCATGTGTTTGAAGGCATGCGGGAGGTCTTGTTGAATCAGGTTGTACCGTGGTCACACCTGTGGTGGGCGATGGGTCTGAACGGCCTGTATTTGCTGAGCATGATTGCGATCTATCAATACACGTTCGCTACGTGTAAAGACCGCGGCATGTTGGTTCGGGTCGGGGAGTAATAGCGTTCTCTTTTGTTCTCATCTTACCTTAGGGGCCAATTTGTCATGTGCGAGAAAAAACTTTATGAATCAGAAGGCACGGATGCGAGAGAAAATTTGTTTCAGATTTTTTTTGGAAGTCCCCCGCAACTCTTTTTCTGCTGACTTGGCATGAAAATAGCTCTCATCTGTCATCCTTGCGAACGCGAGGATCCAGGGTCTTTTGTCTTCGCAATTCGAAAGAAAAGCAAAAACCCCTGGATTCCCGATTAAAAATGTCGGGAATGACGGAAAAGAAAACCGGGGATAACAGAATGGTGCCACCTGTCCCATTTTCATCGCTTGACGTGCAGGCTGCAAGCCTGCATGAGGGATTCTTGATCCTGACATTATATGAGCTTGTCACGCTTTAAGTCCTTGAGCACCTCCTCGAATGAACGACTCGGTTCCCCCCGCCGTTTTTCAACAGCCGCCAAATCGACAGAATCTTCCCTTAACAGTTCAAGCACCGCTTGGTTGACGATATCGGAGAGCGTTCGGTCACTTTCTGCCGATTTCAACTTCAGAGCACGGTAGATCTCTGGTTCCAAATAGACCGTCGTTCGCGTACTATTGACCATAAATTTCCTCGCGTAACATGATGACAATGGTTTCAAATTATAGCATACGCAAGATCCGTTGGAGAACATCAAGTGACGCCTTGTCTGGTCACTTGAGAAATACAGGAGTCTGATTGAGTTGGCTTAGGTCGCTCTCAATTTTCACGCCTCATTTTCCTAGTAACGTCGCAGGGAAGGGATCGGCGTATTCCATAAATGCAGGCGCGCGACTCGCCACAGTTGTTCCAGCGCGGTATTGAGGTCGGGTGCTGAGCGCGTCAGCAATTTCACGACCAAACCTGGGACGGATGGTTCTGATATGCCTCCCAAAACCTTGCCGGTATGGTTCTCGATCGCTGTCGTCATATCTTGCTTGATTCGTTCCCATGTTGACCCTGGCACTTGGTCGTTCACGATGAAGAGCGACCCCGTGTAATTCCATGCCTGGTTGAATGGGAGACAAAGATTGTCGTGGTCCGGTGAGAGGCGATACCGCTCTTCGAGGGATCTCCCGTCCGCAAGCAGGATCCTGATCCGGTTCGCATAAGAGGAAAACGTCCACCGTTCTCCCCGGACGATCCGCCCGGCTGCCAGGGCATCCCAGAGAATAAGAGACGCACCTGTTTCGAGTCGCACGGTGACCGTTTGTTCAAACGATGAGCCGGCGAATGGAATGGTGGATTCGGGCATCCATTCACATCTGGCGTTGGCACCAACGTTCAGGTCGATTGACTGGACAGCGGGTTTCTCGAGTGTTCGATAGACCTTGGTCGCCGAGGGGGTCGTAAAGAGCACGTGTGAGTCTTTTCCTAACGTTGCCAGAAGAGAACATGTATCTCCTCCGGCCAGTCCTCCGGACGGATTTGTGAGGAACGTCGTGGCGCAACCCGTGTGGTCAAGATACAAGGGCTGGAAAACATACCAGGGGTACGAACAGCGTGACCGGGTGAAAACGGTTTTACCGTTCCGTTTTGCGCATTCGAGGAACAGCTCACCTTTTTGAAAATGAGAACGTTCCGTATCGGAAGATGGACGTGACTCAAACGGCAGGGGAGGCGTTTCAGCCTGAAGACCGTGTTGCCGGCGCATGAGTCGTCAGCTTGAGGTGCGTGAACGGACGTGGCGTTCCACCCATTCTGCCACCTGGTCGAGTCCTTCTCCCGAGTGCAGGTTGGTGAAAACGAACGGTCGTTCCCCGCGCATGAGACGACTGTCCCGATCCATCACGGCAAGGTCGGCGCCAACGTGCGGAGCCAAGTCGATTTTATTAATGACGAGCAGTCCTGACCGTGTGATAGCCGGACCACCTTTTCGAGGAATTTTATCTCCCGCGGCCACGTCGATAACATAGATGACGTCATCCACCAAGTCTGGGCTAAAGGTAGCCGCCAGGTTGTCGCCCCCGCTTTCCAGAAAGATCAGTTCCAAGCCGGAGATACGGTTGATCAGTTCCTCGATGGCGCTTTGATTGTGGGAGGTATCTTCGCGGACGGCCGTATGGGGGCAGCCTCCGGTTTCAACACCGAGAATTCGTTCTTCTGGGAGCACGCCCCGCCTGGTCAGAAACTCGGCGTCCTCTTTTGTGAAAATATCATTTGTGACAGCCGCAATTTGCATGCGGGATTGCAGCGTACGAGATAAGGATTCGACCAGGGCCGTTTTACCTGAACCAACGGGCCCCCCGATGCCAATGACGGTGACGTTCCCGGATCGTGTGATGGGCGTTCCGCCGCCCGGTACATTCTCAATGAGATGCATGGCGTTATGACCTGAAGAGCCTGGAGGTTAATTGTGAATGTCGCATGGAGTAGATGTCCTGGACCGGCGTCCAGGACATCAGGATCATCCGGGCATCAATGGTCCGGCTGAGTTCTTCGATCACGGGGACCCACGACTCCAACAAGCGCTGGCCTTCCCGTTGGCCAATAGGCAGTAATTTGTATGAAGCCGATACGAACCCGACGCCGGCTTGATACAGAAAACCGGCAATCGTCTGTGGTTGATCCCACCCGATTGCTTGGAACACGACTCCGAAAGTCACGGCCAAGTGACCAGGGGAACGTCCTGAATATACCGCCGCAGAGAACTCTTCAATGATTCCCTGGTTGTTGTGCGGTGGAATGGCATGGTGTAACAGGCTGCGCCCCATTTGACGACTGGCTGCCCGTGTTTCTTGGCATAATTTCATCGCCTCAAGGGCGTGATCGGTTTGGATGACACCATCGAGATCTCTCTTGCAGGAAGCCTGGTAGGCTTGGGCCAGAGTGACGGCTTCGCATGTCCCCAATCCCCACCGGAAGAAATCCACGACGTATTGATCCAAGTCTTTGATGGTTCGGACGTGGCCTTCCTGGACGGCGGCTTCCAAACCCGAGGAAAAGGCGAATCCGCCGGACGGGAAAAACGTATCGAGATAGCGGAACCCTTGAAGAAGCAGGCGAGTGTCCATTGAGATGTTCGTCAACCTGGGGTCATGAACGGAACACTAGAATAAAAAGTATCGCTGTGCCATCGGCAGGACCGCCATGGGTTCGCAGGTTAAACGTTGCCCATCGGCTTTCACCACGTAGGTTTCGGCATCGACTTCGACGTTGGGCGTGGTGTCATTCAGTTTCAGGTCACGTTTGCCGATACGGCGGCAATTCCGAACGGCTACGATCCGCTTTTGCAAACCGAGTTGTTCGGGAATCCGGTGCTCGACTCCCGCCTGTGACAGAAACGTCACGCTTGTGCTGAAGAGAGCCTTTCCCCAAGCCCCGAACATGGGGCGACTCACCACCGGCTGCGGCGTGGGAATGGAGGCATTGGGGTCTCCCATGGCTGCTTCCACCAAAAAACCTCCCTTGATGACGAGATCCGGCTTGACTCCGAAGAAGGCCGGGTTCCAGATCACGAGGTCGGCCAATTTCCCGACTTCCACCGATCCCACTTCCGAGGAGATCCCATGCGTGATGGCCGGATTAATGGTGTATTTGGCGACGTAGCGTTTGGCCCGGAAGTTGTCATGTTGTTTCTTTACCGGCCGAACGTCCGACGGGTTCAGGTGTCCTCGTTGGACTTTCATTTTGTGGGCGGTCTGCCACGTTCTTGTAATCACTTCACCGATTCGGCCCATGGCTTGCGAGTCCGATGACATGATGCTGATGGCGCCCATGTCGTGAAGGATGTCTTCCGCTGCAATGGTTTCTCCGCGAATGCGCGATTCGGCAAACGCAATATCTTCAGGGACACGAGGGCTCAAGTGATGACAGACCATGAGCATATCGAGGTGTTCGTCGATGGTATTGACCGTAAACGGCATGCTTGGATTGGTGGAGGACGGCAGGACGTTTGATTCCCCGCAGACGCGGATAATGTCCGGGGCATGGCCGCCTCCTGCTCCTTCGGTGTGAAAGGTATGAATGGTTCGTCCTGCAAACGCGCGAATGCTGTCGTCTACAAAGCCCGCCTCGTTCAACGTATCCGTATGAATGGCAACTTGCACGTCATAGTCATCCGCAACATCGAGGCACGTTGAGATGGCGGCCGGCGTCGTCCCCCAATCTTCGTGTAATTTCAGGCCGATGGCGCCTGCCTTGACTTGTTCGACCAACGCCTCGGGGAGGGAGGCGTTGCCTTTTCCGAGAAAACCGAGGTTGACCGGGAATGCGTCTGCACTCTCCAGCATGCGACCGATGTTCCAGGAACCGGGAGTGCAGGTCGTGGCGTTCGTGCCGGTTGCCGGTCCCGTTCCACCGCCCAACAGGGTCGTCATTCCCGAGGACAACGCTTCCTGAATCAGTTGCGGGCAAATGAAATGCACGTGGCTTTCAATGCCGCCGGACGTCACGATTTTGCCTTCCCCTGCGATGACTTCCGTGCCCGGACCGATCGTCATGCCCGGCGAAACACCGGCCATGAGGTCGGGGTTGCCGGCCTTTCCGATGGCGACGATACGTCCGTCACGGATGCCGATATCCGCTTTGACGATGCCCCAATAGTCAAGAATGACCGCATTGGTCACGACCACGTCCAAAGAGCCGCCGGCTCGCGTAGCAGTCGGAGATTGTCCCATCCCGTCCCGAATGACTTTCCCTCCGCCGAACTTGGCCTCTTCTCCGGGGGTCGTCAGGTCCTGTTCGACTTCCACGAGTAGCTCGGTATCAGCCAAGCGGATGCGGTCGCCAACGGTAGGACCGAATAAATCCACGTATTGACGGCGCGGTATCTTCATTGGGCGTTCCCCTCTTTGCAAAATCCCAATTTGACGGCGCGGGCAAGCGCTTGGGCTTTGACCCGGGCATTATCGAGTGTGCCATTGGTCAAGCTGTTGATGCCATGGGCAATCCGGTTTCCTCCAAAGGCAACGAGCGTGACCCGTTTCTCTTCTCCCGGTTCGAATCGTACTGCTGTGCCTGCCGGAACGTTCAGACGAAAGCCGAAGGCTTGTTCCCGGGAAAACCGCAAGGCACGATTCACTTCGAAGAAGTGGCAATGTGAGCCCACCTGGATGGGCCGGTCGCCGTGGTTCGTCACCGTCAGGGCCAGAGTCGGACGATCGGCCAACGCGACAATGTCACCCGTACCCAATACAATCTCACCGGGAATGAGAGGAGCGCGTTCAGTTTCACGAACGGCCTTCGGTCTGGTAGCTGTTGTGTTCTTTGCCGCAACCTGGGCTTGTTGCGGTTTCTTTGGAGAAGGAGATTTTTTTGCGGGCTGTTTTTTTACCATTATCAAAGCTCCATCGGTATTCACTGCCAATTTCCACCGCTTACTGCTGTGCTCCACTTCCCCTCCTTTGCCTGCCCTGAGCGGAGTCGAAGGGTAAGGAGGGGTGAGGGGAGGTAGATAGTGAATATATAGCCTTTGCCTTATCGGATGGGATTATGCACGGTGACCAGCTTCGTTCCATCGGGAAACGTCCCTTCCACTTGAATATCCGCCAACATTTCCGGTACGCCGTCCATGACGTCTTCCCTGGTCAACAGGGTGGCTCCATAGCTCATCAGGTCCGAGACGGAGCGGCCATCCCGAATGCCTTCCAATATGGCAGCAGTAATGTACGCCACTGCCTCGGGGTGGTTGAGCTTGAGTCCACGGGCCTTACGGTCCTTCGCAAGTTGTCCTGCAACGTAAATCAGGAGTTTTTCTTGTTCTCTCGGGCTTAGGTGCATCGTTTATACCACCAAGTGTTGTTGGACGATTTCTTCCGTTAGTTCGGAGACGGGGCCCGATGCCACGATGGCGCCTTTGGCCATGAGCACAACCGTATCGGCCAGTCGGGCTGCAAATTCAAAATATTGTTCCACCAACAAGATAGCGAACCGGCGTTGATTTTTAAAGCCCTCGATGACGCGCTCGATGTCGATCACGATCGACGGTTGGATCCCTTCGGTGGGTTCATCCAACAGCAGCAATTTGGGTTGCGTGAGCAAGGCCCGGGCAATGGCGACCTGTTGCTGTTGCCCGCCGCTGAGGACGCCTCCCGGACGTCCGAGCAGTGCCGGCAGAGCCGGGAACAACGTATAGACTTCATCATAGGATGACTCTGCGGTTCGGGAATCCTGGGGGCCTTGTCTGGCTTCAAACCCCAACCGGAGATTTTCTTCGACCGTTAAATGCGGAAACAGTTCACGGCCCTGGGGCACGTAGGCAATGCCCCGGCGTACCCGTTGATCCGGAGATTGTTCGGTGACCTCTTCGTCGTGCAGGTACACGTGTCCGGTCTGGGGTTTGAGTAAACCCATGATGGTTTTCAAGAGCGTGGTTTTGCCCACGCCGTTTCGTCCCATGAGACAAGTGACCTGACCCGCGGGCACGTCGATGGAAACATCACGCAGGATATGACTTTCCCCATAGAAAACGTTGAGTGCGTCACACCGGAGCATTGGCTTCTTTTTGTCGTCCGAGATAAATTTCGATCACGCGAGGATCGTTTTGGACGTGCTCCACGAATCCTTCGCACAACACGGTGCCTTCATGCAGGACCGTCACCATTTTCGCAATTTGTCTGACAAACTCCATATCATGCTCGATCACGATAAGGGAATGCTTGTCCGTGAGGGATTTCAGGAGTTCGCCGGTTTTTTCCGTTTCCTGTTCCGTCATACCTGCAACGGGTTCATCAATGAGGAGGAGTTCGGGGTCTTGGAGGAGGACCATGCCGATTTCCAGCCATTGCTTTTCGCCGTGTGACAGTTGGCCGGCAAGCACGCGGGCTTTCTTCGTTAACCCGATGGTCTCCAAGGTCAGGGCAATCTTATCCGATTCTTCCGAATTCAGCTTTGATAACAAGGTGGCAATGAACCCTTTGTTTTTTCGACGGAGCGAAAGGTCGAGGTTGTCCCACACGGGGAGGGTGGTATAAACCGAGGGGGTTTGGAATTTCCTGCCGATGCCCAACGCCGCGATTTGATTTTCCCTGAGACCGATCAAGTCCGTGGCCTGACCGAAGACCACACGTCCGGACGCCGGTTGAACTTTCCCGGAGATCACGTCCAATAACGTGCTTTTGCCGGCGCCGTTGGGGCCGATCACCACGCGAAGCTCGTGGTAGTCCACGATCAGGTTTAGTTGATTCAAGGCTTTAAACCCGTCGAAATCAACTGTCACGTTGTCGAGATAAATGATCGAACGTTGGTGGCGGGAGCCGATGACTTTTCGTTCGCCAGCTATCTCTCTGGGGATCGAAATACTTTCATTCATGGCATGACTTAAACAATTAGTCGGTTGTCGCCGCGTTTTCGACTTTGGATTTTCTGGAAGGCAGCATCACTGACATCTTTCGGAGTAATCCCACGATTCCTTTCGGAAAAAACATGACCACGGCAATGAATAGGCCGCCAAGAAAAAATGGCCAGAGTTCGGGGAAATGATTGGTCAACGTACTGCGCATGAAGTTGACGCCAGCAGCTCCGATAATGGCACCGGATAGGGTTCCCCGTCCACCCACGGCCACCCAGATCACCATCTCGATCGAAGGCAGGACGCCTATTTGGTTAGGCGTGATGATCCCGACCTGTGGTACGTAGAGTGCGCCGGCGAGACCGGCCAATCCGGCCGAGATTACAAAGACGAACAATTTGTAATTGGCCGGCGAGTACCCGGAAAAAAATACGCGCTGTTCGCAATCGCGAATGGCGATGAGCACACGTCCCGCCCGGGATTGGGTAATCCACCTGCAGAGCACGTAGGCCAGGCCCAGGAACAGGATAGTGACCATGTACATGACGAGCTGGGTAGAGGGGTCGTTCAAGGAAAATCCCTGAATGTGTTTGAAGTTGGTCAACCCGTTCGTTCCGCCCAGGTTGGTTTCATTGCGATTGAAGACCAGCCACGCGACGAGCGCGAGCGCTTGCGTGATAATGGAAAAGTAGACGCCGCGAATCCGGCTGCGGAACACGAAGTACCCGAACATTGCCGCGGCGGCCATCGGCACCAGAACAATGGCGGCTAATGAAAATGGCAGGCTGTAAAATGGTTTCCAAAACCAGGGAAGCTCTTCGACCTGGTTCCACACCATGAAGTCGGGAAGGGCGTTGCCATAGACGCCTTCCGTTCCAATCCCCAGCATCAGGTGCATCCCCATGGCATAGGCTCCCAGGCCGAAAAACACGCCGTGCCCCAGACTCAAGACGCCGGTATAGCCCCAAATCAGGTCGATCCCCAATGCCAAAATGGCAAACGCAAAAAATTTTCCCAACAGGTTCAAGGTAAAGTCGGAAACGTGAAAAAACGAATCATCGGGCAGCAAATTGAGCAAGGGCACTCCGGCAAACAGGAGCGCTCCTATGATCCAGAACGCGGGACCTGCTCCGACGTTCGAGGCCGCGGCTGCGAGGCGTGACGTGATGGAGCGTTCAGGAGTCAAGGTGTCGTCCCTTCAATGCAAAGAGTCCGGATGGTCTCACCTGGAGGAACAGAATGATGAGTACGAGAATGATCACTTTGCCGTACACGGCGCCGAAACCGGGTTCCAACAGTTTATTCAGCGTGCCGATGCCGAACGCGGCTGTAATCGTTCCGGCGAGTTTTCCGACTCCGCCGGCGACGACGACCATGAATGAATCGACGATGTAATTCCGCCCGAGTTCAGGATCAACGTTCCCGACCAAGGTGAGGGCGCTGCCGGCCAACCCTGCCAAGCCTGAGCCGAAGGCAAACGTATAGGCGTCCAATTTTCTTGTTGGGATGCCCAAACAGGCGCTCATATCGCGATTCTGCAGGACTGCGCGGACCCGCAGTCCGACGCCTGTCCGAAACAGCAGCAGGTAGATGCCGGCGACGCTGAACAGGGCCAACAGGATAATGAAGAGCCGGTTGTAAGGCAGTTGCACGCCAACCACGACTTGCGCGCCGCCCCTGAGCCAGCTTGGGGCCTGGACTGCCGTCAGGTCGCCGAAGATGAGGCGGGCGGTTTGGATCAAGACCAGCCCGACGCCCCAAGTCGCAAGCAACGTTTCGAGAGGCCTTCCATAGAGGAAACGGATGAGCGTGCCCTCAAGTATCCAGCCGATGAACGCCGCGACGAAAAAGGCGCAGGGGAGGGCAAAAAAGAAATAATAATCAAAGAGGTGTTCGCCCAGGTACATTCTGAACGTTTCCTGAACGACGAACGTGGCATAGGCTCCGATCATCATCATTTCCCCATGCGCCATATTAATGACGCCCATGAGACCGAACACAATGGCCAGCCCCAAGGCCATGAGGAGGAGGATGGACCCCAGGCTCAGGCCTTGTAGCAGCATTTCGATGCCGCGGGTCACGTCTTGCCATTTCTGTATCAGGCGGCTGGCCTTTTCCGCCTCATCCTTGAGCGTTTGCTGTTCGAGGTTGCCTGCCTGCTGCTTTGCCAAATCCTGCAAAATCGGGAGGGCCGCGGCACTGCGCATATCGCCCAGTTGCTGAATGGCCATAAATTTCACTTGTGGGTCGCCATTCTCCAGGTTGAGTAATTGTATGGCCTCTTCCAAGTCGTATCGAACCCAATGCTCTTTTTCATTGGACAAGGCTTTCTTGAGGACCGGCAACGCCTCCGGCGTGCCGCGTGCCCCGAGATCCCTGGCCGCGGCGCGACGGGTTCCCTTGTCCGGGCTGGCGAGGCCCGCTTTGTTTTTGAGCAGGTTGATGACGGGTTTGATCAACCTGCGAACGCGCCGGTTTGTGTTTGAGCGAAGTTCTTCAAATTGGGGGAGCAGGGCGGGATCTCCATTTTTCAAGAGATAGCCGGCTGCCAGTTTTTTGTCCGGCCACGGGCTTTCGTGCAGTGCGGTCATGGCTTCTTGCGTCGTCATGAATGCGGGGGGCGACGTCGGTTCTTCCTGTGCCGTTGCCAGGCTCAACGGGGCCCCTAAAAAGAGGAGAAGCCACGCGGACAAAATAGGGATGGGCGATCGTCTGATGCTGCGTCTCATGAATGAGTTAATCTGACGTTCGGGGTTCAGTGAGCAAGAGCGCGGGCTCAGGATCGAAGTTGCTCCCGAGCCCGCAACGGGCTTAGGTTTTCTTGTAGGTGCCTTTGTGCTTGACCCAGTCACAGCCTTTTTCCGGATTGGTGTATTCGCTCCATGGCTCCGGCCTGACCAGGTCGGTATGAGAAATGATCGCAAATTGTCCGTTTTTGCGAATTTCCCCGATGAGCACGGGCTTGTGAGTGTGATGATTGACCGCATCCATCTTCTTCTTGCCGCCGGGTGCATCGAACTCCAATCCGTAGACGGCTTTGCGCACGGCGTCTACGTCCGTGCCACCGGCTTTTTCCACGGCTTGTTTCCAGACGTGTACCCCAAAATAGGCGGCTTCGATCGGATCATCCGTGACCCGTTGCGCTCCGCCGGGCAGACCGTTTTTCTTGCAATAGGATTTAAAGTCGCTCACGAATTTTTTATTTCCGGCAGAATCGATGCTTTGGAAGTAATTCCAGGCCGTCAAATGCCCGACTAACGCGGTTGTGTCCATGCTGCGGAGTTCGTCCTCGGCCACACTGAATGCCATGATGGGCACGTCTTCGGACCGGAGCCCCTGATTGGCGAACTCCTTGTAAAACGGCACGTTGCTGTCACCGTTGATAGTACTGATCACGGCCGCGTCTCCGCGACGGGAAAATTGCCGGATTTTACTGACAATGGTTTGGTAGTCCTGGTGGTGGAACGGGGTGTATTCTTCGCCAATACCGGAAGCGGGGACGCCTTTGGCGAGCAACATTGCCCGTAAGATTTTATTCGTTGTCCTGGGATACACGTAATCCGTTCCCAGGAGATAGAACTTCTTGTATCCGCCGCCTTCTTCACTCATCAGGTACTCGACGGCGGGAACGGCTTGTTGGTTGACCGCGGCTCCCGTGTAGAACACGTTGCGCGAACATTCTTCTCCTTCGTATTGCACGGGATAAAAGAGTAACCCGTTGTTGCTTTCAAACACGGGGAGCACGGATTTGCGACTCACGGACGTCCAGCACCCGAACACGACGGAGACCTTGTCGACCAGGAGGAGTTGCTTGGCTTTTTCCGCAAACAGATCCCAATTCGACGCGGGATCGACCACAACGGGTTCGATCATCCTGCCGAGGACGCCGCCCGCGGCGTTGATTTCCTCGACCGCCATCAGCACGACGTCTCGCAATGAAACTTCGCTGATGGCCATCGTGCCGCTCAACGAGTGGAGGATGCCGATCTTAATGGGTTCTTTGCCCGCGGCATAGGACAGCGCATAATTTCCCAGGTTGCCCAGAAGCGCCGCGATGCCGAATCCTGCCGCGGTCTTCCCGGCGTCCGTAAAAAATTGGCGCCGGCTTTTCTCAGGTGTCAGGTCGAGCGAATTCTCCGCCTTGTTGTTCATGGTTTCGGGGATAAGGTCTTTTGGTGAATTCATGTTTTGCGTCTCCTCTAAAATATCATGGAATATTGGTTTGCCATTTTGTCAAACAGTCGATTGATCGCTAGATCTGCCACTGCAGGGCCAGCTTGATGACACTCACGTCGTCACCGGTGACACCAGGCGTCCAATTTCTTCCTTTCGTGGCAATATCGCCATACTGATAGAACAGTGCGATTTTGGCGTTGTGCCCGTCGATGATGTAATTCGTTCCGAATTCGATTTCACTCCGGCTGGTGCTGAAGTCAGGATTGTTTGCCGTATATCGGACATAAGGCTGCAATTGCCCGATTCCCAATTTCTCGGGAAAGAGATACAACGCCGTTGCCGTCCAGGAATCTCCGTCGAACAGGCAAAAGCAGCCGGGGCCACCTTCACCCAAAGCTTCATCGAAAGTAGTTTGAGACATTCCGGTATCAAACGCTTTATATTCTCCTTCAAAGGTCAGGACGCCCTTGTTCGGCAGGACTTTTTCCATCAGGAGATCGGTACTGTAGCCGGTGAAATCCGATTGATTGGCGGCTGTGCCGGCTCCGTCTTCGTGGTGCTGTATGGCGAAAGCCAAGGTTAGAATGTCTCCTCCTTTACCATAATAGGTGCTGCTGGTGTAATAGCCCGGGTTTTTTTCCACGTCCCAGAAGTTGTAGCTGAAACGGCCCGCCCAAAGCAGGTTGTCACCCGTATTCGGACGCCCAGGCATATTCGAATGATCGACTCCGTCAAACACGCCCACGACGTACGTCAGCCTCTTGTCCTCAAAAAAAGCTCCCCAGAGGTTTATCCCGTCGTCACGGCCGAACCGGCCAGCCACAAAATTGCCGAAATCCGACGGGTAAAAAGGTGTTTTATTGAAGTCAAAGGTATTTTGGAAATACGGCCCGTCGAGTTCAGCGCGATCCGATGGGACCAATTGCCGTCCGCCCCAGATGTTGACGTACTGGTTGAACTCGAATTTGCCGATGGCGTCCAGGACGATCATCGTGCCACTGCTGTTGTCGCCGAGGCAATTCGTACAGTCCGTGTTGAATTCGATTTTCAGGTACTTGTGGAATTGTCCGTTGACGTAGAGCCGCATATTCTCCAACCCGAAATGCTTGCTCCAATTCTCACCGTCCGCGGCACCATCCTCCTGCGTAAAGAAATGCACCCGTGCTCCGGCACCAATACTGAGCCATTTGTCATCGCCGAATTCGAGTTTCGGACCGGCGAATGCAGGCAATGCAATCAAGAGTATCGCGAAGAAAACGATAGTGAACGTGCTTTGTTTGAGCATATTCATGGATATATGTCCTTTTCGTGTCAGAGTCGATTTTGCAAGATTGTCTTATGCAGGCACCCCAAAATTTTCCTGTTTCGGCAATGCGGGAAACACCGTTGTTTCCTTCAGCGGGACGAAACGTCATGTTCATCCGCTTGTCACTTTCTTTTGCCGTCATCAATGAAATGGACAAAAAAAACGCCCTTCTGGTCTGAACCACAAACCAAAAGGACGTCGATGTCCTTGCTTGTTCTTAAGGTTCGGTAAGGAAAACTTCCTCGTTTCCCGACCGTGCCATCTTATGTCTAAGGGCTTATATCGGAGTAGAATTTAAATGTCAAGGCAAATGGCCACAATGAATTTTCTTGCCAAAAAGTGAAGTGGTCTCAAGGACGTTCTTCATTTCCGAACCGGCCGGACACGATGATTTCAGTCAATGGCCGCCGGTCATTTGGGTGCTCTCTCTCTTGAAGGTGATCGGGTAGGGATTCCCTTGGCGCGCGCTTCCCAACGGCAATCATGGCCAGGACGTCGTAGTCTTCGGGTACGTGAAGTGCTCTCCTGGCCTTCTCGTAATCGAATCCTTGCATCCCGTGTACGACGAACCCTCGTCGGGTTCCTTCCAATGCAAGATTTTCCCATGCCGCGCCGGCATCAAAGGCATACGTGACCGCGGGTTTGTCGTTCCGTTCGAAGAGCTTCCTGGAGGTGACAACGACCAGTGCGGCTGCCTGCCGGGCCCATACTTTATTACCTTCGGCTAGCAAATCCACGAATGTCTCCCAAGACGTCGTTTGGCGTTTTGCATAAACGAATCGCCACAATTGCGCATTATTCGACGATGGTGCCCAACGAGCCGCTTCAAACAACGGCATGAGTTCGTCGTCGGATAATTCTTCCCCGGTCATCGAACGGGGAGACCATCGGTTCAGAATAAGAGGATGCACCTCATAGTTCGGCTTTCTCCGTGTCCGTACTTCTTCCGTCAGTGAATCGTTCATGTCGTGCTCCTTTCGCGCACCTCTTGTTTTCTCCGTTGCCTGTCTTGGTCTACATATCAACCGGATTCTTTCAGTCGATCCAAACGGGCCTGATCCACGAAGACCCACAGGTTCTTTTCCTGGGTCACGGTGACCGATCCAGGCTTCGCACCCTTGGGTTTCTTGACGTTTTTTCTCAAGGTATAGATGACTTCGCCTTTTCCGCTTTTTCGTAGATCGCTGTAAAATAAAGCCAGGGTCGCGGCATCCTTCAAGGTTTCCGGAAGAACCTGCTGTTTCTTTTCCAGCTTGACGATCACGTGCGACCCCGGAGTTCCCCTGGCGTGCAGCCAAAGATCATCTGGCTTGGATACCTTGAACGTGACGGCGTCATTATCCTTGGCAGTTTTGCCGACCAGGATAAGGCATCCTTCCTGAGAGGAAAATTTGCGGTATGGGACGGCAGGTTGGTTTTTTTGTTTGGAACGTTGTGGGGCGAGTAGCGGTACCTGCCGCTTCGGCAGTGCCGAAGACGGTTCGGTTTCTTGTGGGTTTGCCAATTCTCCACTCTCCAAGGCTTCCAATTCCTGTTTATATTTCGTCAATTCCGTTTTGGCTTGCTTAAGCCGGGGCACAAGGTTTTCCTGGGCTCCCGTAAATTTTCCGTATTTCGTGAAATAGTTTTTCAGGTTCTCGGGTCCGTCTTTTTCCGGATTTAACGGTAGCGTGATCTCCGGCAGTCCGTCATCAAAGTAATCAACGACTGTAACGTGTTTCTGCCCTTTGCCGAGAGCAGAGACGTGGCTCTTCAACAATTCGCCGTACCGTCCATATTCACGATACGCATCGACTTTTGCAAAATCGTGCGTCAATTTCTCGATCCGTCGCTGCAATTTTTTTACGTGTTTGCGGACGTGCGCGATTTGTCGATGACGTTCATCTTCGAGAGTCGCGTTCAGTTCGGACGTGGAATAAGACGCTTCGATTCGTTCAGAAACGGGAAAAACCATCTTCTCCGTATCAGGCATGGGTGGAAACGCTTCTATTGAACTGTCGCCCTTCCAAGGACAGGGAGCGAGGTTAAACGGTTCTCCAATGGCCTGTCGACTCGGTTTGAGGGACCGAAGCACCGTGGTCCCCGCATCCAGGATGAAGATATTGGCCGAACGGCCGGTTAATGCAACGACCAACAAGAACACCCGTTCGCCTCTTTTTAGCTCGAACCACACGATGCGGTCATCAGGGGTTTGGGCAAGACGGTGGATTTGTGCTCCCAAGAGATGGGCACGTGCATATTGACAGAACAACGGCGGCGTTGGAATAGACGGCATTTTTTGACTCAGGATATGCAGCCGTCCGTATTGGGAATGGGTTGAAAGTAAAAGTGAAAGAGAACGTCCGGACCGGCGCAGTGAAAGGATGATCGTATCGGGCGTTGGCTGCTGGATTTTTTGGATAAATCCTCCGGCACAAGCCGGCGCCATTTCCGTGAGAACGGCGTTTACGTCATCAAAACTCAACACGAATCGGAGAGGGCGGTTTTCAATCCGGCTGTAAACCGGCTGATTTCCGGGACCAAGTCGGTGGAATGCTGGAATTCTTCTATTTTTCGCACGAGGGCACTGCCCACGATGACGCCGTCGGAGAAAGCCGCGATTTGCCGGGCATCGTCGGGTGTGGCAATGCCAAATCCTACAGCCACGGGTTTCCCGGCTTTCTTTTGGAGCACGCGCACGTTGCGTTTGATGGAATCCCGGTCCCGTAGTTTTGCCCCGGTGATTCCGGTAATGGACACGTAATAAATAAATCCGCTGGTGCGTTTGATGACCTCGGCTTTTCTGGCTGTGGTGCTCGTCGGCGCGAGCAGAAAGATCAGGCATGGCCCTTTTTCCGCTGAGGCTCGTTGCAACGAGTCGGCTTCTTCTGGCGGCATGTCCGGGATGATGACGCCATCGACCCCGGCACGAACTGCCGCGTCACAGAATTCCGACTCCCCCATGGCCATGATGTTGTTGTAGTAAGTCATCAGAATAAGCGGGACCTGAGTTTTGGTTCGCAAGGATTTGACGGACTGTAAAATTCCGCGCAACGAAGTGCCTGTCCGCAACGCACGTTCAGCCGCTTTTTGGATCACGGGTCCGTCGGCGATGGGATCAGAAAACGGAACGCCAAGTTCAATCAGGTCGGCCCCGGCTTTTTCCAAGGCCACCACCAGGGTTTCCGTTTCGGCCAATGAAGGGTCCCCTGCCATGATATAGGGGATCAGCGCCTTTTCCCCTTGCCGGCGAAGACGGTCAAACGTGGCGGTGATGCGATTGGAAGGCGCGGCCATAATCAAAACTGGATGCCCCGCATTTGGGCGACCTGGTTGACGTCTTTATCACCGCGCCCGGACAGGTTCATAATCAGGATTTGGTTTTTCTTCATCTTCGGCGCCCGCTTGATGACTTCAGCTACTGCATGCGCGCTTTCCAGGGCGGGAATAATCCCTTCCTCTTGAGACAAGAGGTCAAAGGCTTCCAAGGCTTCCTGATCGGTCGCCGAGGTGTACTGGATGCGGCCCGAGTCATGATGCATGGCGTGTTCGGGGCCGACCGCGGGATAATCAAGACCGGCCGACACCGAGTGCGTGCCGTTGATTTGGCCGTGCCGGTCCTGGAGCAGGTAGGTCATCGTTCCATGCAGCACGCCAGGTACGCCGCCGGCAAATCGAGCGGCATGTTTGCCGCTGGTCAAGCCCATGCCACCGGCTTCCACTCCGATCATTTCGGTCCGCGCATCCTTGAGAAACGGGTAGAACAGGCCAATGCTGTTGCTTCCTCCTCCGACGCAAGCCACCAGACAATGCGGGAGCGTTCCTTCGGCTGCCATGATCTGTCGCCGGGTTTCCCGTCCAATTACTGATTGAAAGTCACGGATCATCATCGGGTAGGGATACGCGCCCAGCACGGAACCCAGCAGGTAATGCGTGGTTCGCACGTTTGTCGTCCAATCACGCATGGCTTCACTGATGGCGTCCTTGAGTGTCCGGCTGCCCGCGTCCACGCCCGTGACTTTTGCTCCGAGCAATCGCATGCGAAACACGTTGAGCGCCTGGCGCGCCATGTCTTCGGTCCCCATGTATACTTCAGCTTCCAGCCCGAACATGGCTGCGATGGTCGCAACCGCGACACCGTGTTGTCCTGCACCGGTTTCCGCGATGACTCGCCGCTTTTTCATGCGTTTGGTCAACAATGCCTGGCCCACGGTGTTGTTGATCTTGTGTGCGCCGGTATGACAGAGGTCTTCCCGCTTGAGATAGATTTTGGCTCCGCCCAAGGTCCTGGTGAGTTGTTTGGCGAAGTACAGCGGCGTCGGACGACCCACGTATTGTTTGAGACATTCGTGAAATTCTTTTTGGAAACCGCGGTCGGTCCGGAGTGTTGCATAGACGTGTTCCAGTTCCATGATGGCGGGCATGAGGGTCTCGGGAACATATTGCCCTCCATATTTGCCGAACCGGCTTTTTTTAAGGGGAATTCGCGCCATGGTGTCTTACTTCTATTTTCACCCTCACCTTGATCCTCTCCCATCGAGGGAGAGGAAACTTGGTGGAGTAGTTGGATAACTTCCTTGCGGCCTCTACTTTATACCGGCTGGATTTATGATGACACAAGTTTAACGGCCCGGATGAAGGCCGTGACTTTGGCCGGGTCTTTCTTGCCCGGATTGGCCTCGACGCCGCTACTGACGTCCACGCCGTAAGGTTGCACTGTTCGGATCGCTTCCTGAACGTTGTTCGCGGTGAGCCCTCCTGCCAGCAAAAAAGAAAACGATTGAGCGGCTTTCGTGGCAAGGTTCCAGTCTGCGGTTTTGCCGGTGCCTCCATAGGCTGCCTCTGAAAAGGCATCCAGTACGAATCCTCGAACGCGCGCCCGTCCCTTGTACTCGGCCATGGCAAACAAGGTGTTGTGGTCACGAAGCCTGATCCCTCGGATAACCGGACGCCCCAGCGATTCACAATATTCGGCTGATTCGTCTCCATGAATTTGCGCGAGTGCCAATCCGCACTCGTCCATCGTCTTGCGCACCTTCTCGGATTCCTCATTGACGAATACCCCGACCGGCAACACGAACGGCGGTAAATCAGCCACAATGGACCTGACCACGTTCAGATTCACGTGGCGAGGGCTTTTCCTATAGAAGACGAAACCGAGCGCATCGGCCCCCGCGTCGACGGCTTGTAAGGCGTCGATCTGGTTCGTGATGCCACAGATTTTGATTTTTGGCAGAGTCATGACTGAGAAGCCGTATCGAGAAAAGTTTTGCTCCCCTTTGCAAGGGGATGTCAGGTGGGGTGTAGGGGCGACCGGCTGGTCGCCCTTACCAGAGAACCCCTCTACCTCCCCTCGCCCCTCCTTACAAAGGAGTGGAAGCAGAGTCCTTTGCTCCACACAGTTCCTGGATCTTGACGCCAACATCATTGGCTCGAACCAGGGATTCACCCACCAGCATGGCTTTGGCTCCGGCTTCCAGAATCTGCACGACGTCCTCGCGTTTGTGAATTCCGCTTTCGCTGACGATGACTTTTTCCGATGGAATCCGGCGGGCTAGCCGTTGGGTCACCGAGAGATCGGTCGAGAAGGTTTTCAAGTCCCGGTTGTTGATGCCGATCAGGGTTGCGTCGGGGATTCGTTCCAAGGTCCTGTCAACTTCCGATTCATGATGTGTTTCCACCAGCACGTCGAGCGCCAAGCCCTTGGCTATTGAATACAAGTCTTCAAGCTGAATCCGATCCAAGGCCGCCACGATCAGCAGAACGGCATCGGCTCCATGGGCCCGGGCTTCATAAAATTGGAGATCTTCGATCATGAATTCCTTGTTCAGCGACGGCAGCCCCACGTGGTCCTTGACGCTAGCCAAGTGATCTAAATGCCCCTGAAAGAATTCCTGGTCCGTCAATACCGAGACTGCTGCCGCTCCGTGCTCCTTATACGTGTTGGCAATGCCAACAGGTTCATACCGGTCGGCAAATTCCGGTCGCATTAATCCCTGGCTGGGCGACGCCTTCTTGACTTCCGCAATGAGGGCAGGATGGTTCGCAGCACGGGCTTCCTCCAAGGCGTTGATAAAGCCGGATGGCGCGGGGCGGTCGGCTATTCTCCCTTTGAGTTCGGCCAAGTATCCGCGGGTTTTTTTTCGGCGAAGTTCAGCCTTTTTATGTTCCAGGATACGGTCGAGGATCATGCTGTTGCCTTATTGGAGAACTTGACGAGTTTCTGCAATTTTTCATGCGCGGCACCGCTATCCAGCACGCTTGCGGCTTGGGCGAACCCTTCTTTCAGATTTTTGGCTTTCCCGCAGGCCACGAACGCCGGAGCGGCATTCATGAGAACCACGTCACGTTTGACACTCTGATGTCCCTTGAGAAGATCTTGGATGATGGCGGCGTTATCTTCGGGAGTTCCACCGCGCAGGTCTTTCGGATTTGCCCGGGGCAATCCGAAATCTTCCGGGGCAAGGTGATAACTCGAAATCCGTCCGGCTTTACCTTCGGACACGTAGGTGAAATCGGTCAAGGTCATTTCATCCAATCCGTCCTTGCCGTGCAGGACAAAACAATGTTGCGTGCCCAAACGGATAAGGACTTGGGCAAGTTTTTCGGTCAGGGCCTGATCGTACACGCCCATGATCTGAATGCCGGCGCCGGCGGGATTGGCCAACGGGCCCATGATGTTCATCAACGTTCGTATGCCCATCTCAGAGCGAGGCTTGGCGCAATGCTTCATGGCGCCATGGTAGAGTGGTGCGAAGAGGAAGCCGATGCCGATTTCATTGACGCATGCTTCCACTCGTTCCGGAGGAAGGTCGATCTTGACGCCCATGGCAGCCAACACGTCTGCGCTTCCGGACCGTGAAGACACCGACCTGTTCCCATGCTTGGCAACGGTCATCCCTCCTCCGGCAACCACGAAGGCGGTCGCGGTGGAAATGTTGAACGTATTGGATCGATCTCCGCCGGTCCCGCAGGTATCGATGACCTGGGGATCTCCCACGTGGATCCGCACGGCCATTTCACGCATGGCTTTGACCGAGCCCGTAATTTCTTCGACGGTCTCGCCTTTCATCCGAAGGCCCATGAGATAGGCGGCAATCTGGGATTCGGTGGTTACCCCCTGCATAATTTCCAGCACGACGTCGTATGCTTCTTTTTCCGTCAGGTTGATGCCGTCAACCAATTTTGTGAGCGCGTCCTTGATCATGCCATTTTCCCCTTGCCCTTGCCGAAGCCGAGTTCAAGAAAATTTCGCAACAGGTCCATGCCGGCTCTCGTGAGGATGGATTCGGGGTGGAACTGCACGCCTTCTGCACCGGTCGGTCGATGCCGGAGGCCCATGATCTCGCCTTCCTCCGTCAGTGCTGAAATTTCAAAATCAGTTGGTAAGGTTGTCTTGTTGACGATCAACGAATGATACCGCGTGGCTTCGAACGGGTTGGGCAGGCCTTCAAAAATCGTTTGATTGTCGTGTTCGACCAGTGACGTTTTGCCGTGCATCAGGCGATCGGCACGAATGATTTCACCACCGAAGGCAAAGGCCAAAGATTGGTGCCCGAGGCAGACGCCCAACAACGGAACGCGCCTGGCAAATTGCCGGATGACCTCCACGGAAATGCCCGCCTCGTTAGGCGTACATGGACCGGGAGAGATGACAATGTGTTTCGGGTCCAGTTCCGTAATTTCATCTATCGTGATTTTGTCGTTTCGATACACCTCAATATCAGCACCCAGTTCTCCCAGGTACTGCACCAGGTTGTACGTAAACGAGTCGTAATTGTCGATCATGAGCAACATAAAATTATTCCAACCCTTCTTCGGCCATTTCGATGCTGCGCATCATGGCGCGGGCTTTGTTGCACGTTTCTTCGTATTCCCTGGTCGGGTCCGAATCGGCCACAATTCCGGCGCCGGCTTGAATAAAGGCGTCCCGGCCTTTAAAGACAATGGTTCGAATATTGATGCAGGTATCCATGTTGCCCGAAAAACTGAAATAGCCCACGGCACCGGCATAGGGGCCTCGTTTCGTGGGTTCAAGTTCTTCGATGATCTGCATGGCGCGGATCTTCGGCGCTCCCGAGACCGTGCCGGCCGGGAAGCAGGCTTTCATCACGTCATAGGCGTCTCTGCCGGGAGAGAGCGTGCCCGTTACCTGTGAGACAATGTGCATGACGTGAGAGTAACGTTCGATTTTCATGAACGGATCAAGCGCGACGGTACCCGTTTGCGCTACGCGGCCAACGTCGTTTCGTCCCAAATCGACCAGCATGACGTGTTCGGCGCGTTCCTTTGTATCAGCCAACAGTTCATCGGCTAACGCCTGGTCTTTCGCGACCGTATCCCCACGCTTTCGGGTTCCGGCGATTGGCCGAACGACGACCTGGTCCTCTTCACGTCGGACCAGAATTTCCGGTGAGGATCCCACCAATTCAATCCCCGCTACCCGGAGATAGAACATGTATGGTGACGGATTGATGACCCGCAACGCACGGTAGATTTCCAAATGCGACGTCCGAATCCTGGTTTGCCATCGTTGGGAAACCACTGCCTGGACGATATCGCCGGCCTGAATATATTCTTTGGTCCGCATTACCATCTTTTCAAAGGTGGTCTGGGTCATATTGGAGGTGAAGCGGAGAACGTGCTTGCGCGTGGGTGAAGGCCGTTGCCGCAAGGGTGTTTTGAGCTTTGCGATCATTTTTTCGATGCGGGTCGTCGCATCCACGTAGGCTGACATGACGTCCGATTTCTTAGAGGAGACAATATGCGCATTGGCCACGACTTTGACCGTATGTCGCACGTTATCGAAGATCACAAGCGTATCCGTGACGAAAAAGGCGAACAGTGGCAGCCCTGCCGAATCCTTGGGATATTCGGGAATCGCCTCGAAAGATCGTACGACGTCGTACCCCAGGTAACCAACGGCGCCTCCGACAAAGCGCGGGAGGTCGGGTACCCGTACCGGCTGAAACTCGGACATGATCGTCCTGATAAGGTCTAACGGATTGTCTCCCAAGGGAAAGGTTTCGGTTTTCCGCCCTTTATTGAGGTAGAGGACGCCGTCTTTTTCCCATAGCACTTGTGTGGCGCTGTTGCCTAAAAAGGAGTATCGTGCCCAACGTTCACCACCCTCGATGCTTTCAAACAGGAATGCCGTCCGGCCGGTGTTGATTTTCGAAAATGCACTAACCGGCGTTTCCCGGTCCGCCAGAATTTCACGATAGACCGGCACGAGATTCCCCATTGTGGCCAACTGGCGGAATTGATCGAAACTTATTGAATAACAAGGCTTTTTCATGGCCTGAACGGTATCATGCGACTTCAAAACAAGTCAATGAAACACAAAATGAGGACCTTTTTCTCCTTGCGGCACTTGGATGTTAACGCGGTCTGAAATGCTTGATAGCGTTGTTCGGTACGAATACAGTAGGGCGCTAATGACCGTGTTGCATGACGCTATGCTGATCCAATCTGCATCGGCCTTTATTTCCTCTCCCTTGATGGGAGAGGATCAAGGTGAGGGTGAAGGAGAGAATCGATTGTGTCATTGTTAAAAATTACCAAGCTGGGTCATCCGAAGATTCGACAGGGAACTGAACCGGTTTCTTCGGAGGAATTGCATTCGCAGACAATCCAGCGACTCATTGATGACATGGTTGAAACCATGCGGGATGCCAATGGCGTGGGCATTGCCGCGCCGCAAGTTCACGTGTCCAAACAGATCATTGCCATCGAAGTGTCCACGGAAAATCCGCGTTATCCGAACCATCCGGCTGTCCCGCTCATGGTGTTGCTCAATCCCATGATCATGAATCACGCGGAGACCACCGTGGAAGAGTGGGAAGGTTGCTTGAGCGTGCCGGATTTACGCGGACTTGTGCCCCGTTGGACAAGGGTCAAGATCAGCGGTCTTGACCGTCACGGGCAAGGCGTGGAATTGGAAACCGAAGGATTTTTCGCCCGCGTGATCCAGCACGAAGTCGATCATTTGAACGGCAAGGTCTTTTTGGATCGGTTGCCGGACCTGAAAACACTCACCCACTTGCGCGAATATGAAAAATTCTGGAAGAGGTAAGGGACCAGCTTACTGGAGACCTTTGTAGACGTCGGGGTTCTTTTTCCCTTCCACCTTCAGCAGACCCAAGGCGCCTTTCTCGATGCGAAAGATCGAATGGTCCACCGAGATATACGTGCCAGGGACTTCGACGACAAATTCCGCGATGGAAGATCCCGCTGCCGGCACCAGTGTGGTCTGTACGTTTTCCAGGGGCGGCGTCGTGAGCGAGCCTTCAGTCCAGACTTTGTCGAAGATTTCGCCAATAATGTGCCACGACGACACCAGGTTGGGACCGGCATTGCCGAAGAAAATCCGTATCTTGTCGCCGACTTTGGCCTTGAGCGGATTTTTCACCAGGGAACCGGCCATACCGTTATACACTACGTAAGTGGGACGTTCGTCCGATCCTTTTTTGTGATCGAATTCCAGGACGCCGTCCTTGCCTTCCTTGGTGTAGAAATCGCTTTGGAGGACGTAGAATTCCTTGTCCACCGGCGGCAGGCCGCCTTCCGGTTCCACCAGGATCATGCCATACATACCGTTTGCAATGTGAGCCGGAATCGACGGCGACGCAGTGGCGCAATGGTACACGTAAAGCCCGGGATTAATCGCTTTGAAGCTCAGCCCGGTTGTCTCTCCAGGTTTGGTATTCAGCATCGCGGCACCGCCACCCGGCCCGTTGACCGCATGGAAGTCGATATTATGACTTTCGGAGCTGTCCTTGCCATTGGTTAAATGGATTTGCACCGTATCGCCAACCCGGACCCGGATCATGGGACCCGGCACCGTGCCGTTGAAACTCCAGAATTTATATTGCTTCTCTTCGGCAATTGTGCCGACGTATTCCTTCGCTTCCATTTCAACCACGACCGTTGCCGTCTTGGTACGGGTAATGGGAGGCGGAACGTTCGGTGCCGTCGAAAGCTGAGCTTTGATGGTTTCTGCGGACGCCAGGACAGGGCAGCCGGCCAGGCACAGGGCGGCTAGGCATGTACTACGGACTTTTCGGGAATATGGTTTCTGCATCGTTCAACCTCCTGGTTTGACGGACTTTTGGCTTTCCTCAAAAAGAACCTGGGTGAATGTGATTGGCGTTTATGGCCTTCACGGGTAACGTGAAGGTCATTTGGAAAATTGCCCCGATAAGCATGATATACTTCTTGTTCCATTAAGACAATCAGGCCGGAAACGGGCGGGTAGGGCAACGCAGCGAAAATTTTGGTTATGCCGTCCACATGAACGTCTCATGAAAATTATCCGTTTTCAAGACAATACAGGTGCCATCCGTCACGGCGAGTGGGTGGACGAAAGATCGGCCCGGCTCATCGAAGGAACGCTTCTTGAGACTTACCGGGTCACCGACCAGGTGGTTGCCATGAGAACGCTCCTCGCCCCGGTTGAACCTCGGACTATTCTTTGTGTGGGATTGAACTACAGGCAGCACGCGGGAGAAACGGGCGCGAGGATTCCCGAATATCCCGTGCTGTTCATCAAGGCGGTGAATACACTGGCCCATCCCGGTGATCCAATCATCATTCCCAGGGTTGCCCCGGAGCAGGTCGATTGCGAGGGCGAATTGGCAGTGGTCATCGGAAAGCCCGGAAAGAACATTGAACGGCGCCGGGCTCTCGACCACGTGCTGGGATACACCTGTGCCAACGACGTCAGCGCGCGGCGCTGGCAAAAAGAAGGTGGAGGCAAGCAGTGGTGCCGGGGAAAATCATTTGATACGTTCTGTCCTCTCGGACCCTGCCTGGTTACTACCGATGAAATTCCGGATCCCAATACTCTCAGGATCAAAACCACGCTCAATGACAAAACCATGCAGGATTCCACCACTGCGGACATGATTTTCGACGTGCCGTCCCTGATCAGCTTCTTGAGTGAAGGGACGACGTTGTTGCCGGGGACAGTCATCCTGACGGGTACCCCGCAAGGTGTGGGGTTTGCGCGAAATCCGCCGGTCTTTATGAAGAAGGGCGACAGGGTTGCCATCGAAATCGAACGGATTGGGACGCTTGTCAATTCCGTTTCCGAGGAAGGGTAAAAAGGGTTGCGCGTCTCACTCTTCAGTTCCCCTCCTTTTGCTGTAGGGACAACCCCCTGTGGTTGTCCGCAGGGGTTCATACGGGACGGCACAGGGGCCGTCCCCTACACCGAAATGATGTACGGACGGGTCTTCATTCGGTCAGCGCATGAGTGAACCCTTATGACCTGTTCGTTTTCGTGGGCGGGTCCAAATATTTTCGTGCTTGCCGGATGAGCGCGAGTACGGGCAATCCCAGTAAGGCGGTGAGCATGAAGAAGTATGAATACCCCAGGCTGTCTACGATGGTGCCGGAGTAACCGCCCAGGACTTTAGGGAATAAGGTCATGAGCGAACTGAAAATGGCATATTGCATGGCAGTAAATCGGATATTGGTGAGGCTGGAGAGAAAGGCAACAAAGGCTGTGCTGGCCAGTCCTGCTGACAGATTGTCAATGGAAATCACCACGTAGAGCATGCTCAGGTCGTGCCCCACTGCGGCCAACGCAATAAAAAGGAGATTGGTGGCGGCGGACAACAAGGCCCCAAACAGGAGAATGCGGAGCACGCCGTATCGGACGGACAGCAGACCTCCCAGAAATCCGCCGGCAATAGTCATGAAGAGTCCGAAGGTTTTGACAACACCGGCAATTTCCGGTTTAGTGAATCCCATGTCCTGGTAGAACACGTTGGCGATGACACCCAATACAACGTCGGAAATTCTGTAAACCCCGACCAGCAACAGAAGCAGCAAAGCGGGTTTCAGCCCGTATCGTTTGAAAAAATCTTTCAACGGGGCGATGTAGGTGTCCTGCATCATGTCCCGGCTGACGATTCCGGCCTGAATCATCAGAGTGGCGATGAACCAAGCCGTTGCCAGCCCCATAGCCAGTCGTGCAGTTTCGACCACGAACCTCGCGGCGGTTTCAGTATCGAGTATGTCTGTCAGTATTCGGCTGAGCCAGGCTGCAGTTCCGGCTGAATAATAAAAAATCATGATGAATCCGGCGACGGCCGCGATGAACAGGAACAGGACCCGCGCATAATCTCCGGTTGAATCGGATGGTTCAGGCCGTTCATGGGCGGCCGGTTCGGAAATAACGAGCGTCGTGAGGACGCCAGTCGCCATGGCCGCGGCCATGGCGAGATACGCCCATTGCCATGCTTGATAGTCATACGCGCCTTTCGCTGATCCGAATGCACTGGCAAGGAATAATGCCCCGGCTCCCGATACCAGCATCCCGATGCGATACCCCGCGATATAGGCAGATGACAGCAGGGCTTGAAGCGAGACGTCCGCGGATTCAATGCGATAAGCGTCGATGACGATGTCCTGTGTGGCGGATGAAAAACCCAGCAGTACAGCGGCCAAGGCCATCATGGTCAAGTGTCCTTCGGCAGGATCGATAAAGGCCATGCCTACAATCGCCGCAATAATGGATCCCTGTGCGAGCAGCATCCATCCGCGTCGCCGTCCCAACCTCGAAGTCAGGAGCGGGATGGGGAGCCTGTCCACGAGCGGGGCCCAGACGAATTTGAACGAGTAGCCCAAGGCAGCCCAACTGAAGAAGGTAACGGCTGCCCGTTCGACTCCGGCTTCACGCAGCCACAAAGAGAGTGAGGAAAAAATCAACAGGAGAGGAAGGCCGGCCGAGAAGCCGAGAAACAACATCGTGATGAACCGTGGGTGGCCGAGCGACTGCAGGGAATCCCGCCATGACTGTGAAGTGGTCTGCATGTTTTCTCGATAATCCAAAAGCTGCGGTGTTTCGTCATTGAGGTTTGATGATGTCAGGGCCTTGCCCGGCAGTGTACCATGCTCTAGTATGAGGCGTCCTCGAATGGATATGGAGGGGCGACATGATCACGTCACGAAGAACCCCTCATCCCGACCCTCTCCCTCAAGGGGCAAGGGCGCCGGATGGAGAAGAATCGTCATGACGCAATACACCGACTTCATCAATTATCATCTGTCGATGCTGGTTGATGAGACGCGGACGGGCGCCTACGGTCAAGCCATTTCCAAAGTGGTGAACCCGGGTGACGTGGTGGTGGACGTGGGCTGTGGATCCGGTATTCTCTCGTTTTTTGCATGCCGTGCCGGCGCCCGTCACGTGTACGCCATTGAGAGTGAACCCGTCATCAATATTGCCGAACTTGTGGCTGCGAAAAACGGATTTCAAGATCGGATCACGTTTTACAATGCCTCGTCTTTCAACGTGGAGTTGCCTGAACCTGCAGACGTCATCGTGACCGAGACGATGGGCACGTTTGGGTTTGAAGAAGGAATTCTTGGATCCCTGACCGATGCCCGGGAGCGCTTCCTTAAAAGAGGCGGAAGACTCATCCCCCACGGCGTAGACCTGTTCCTCGTTCCCGTCGAACTGCCTCAGTTTTACGAACACGTGGTCGATTTTTGGGTGAACCGGTGTCAGGGGTTTGACTTCTCACCCGTTCGGCATTTGACAGTGAATAACTTTCATCCGTTAAAACTGCACGAAGGAACGTTTTTGGGTGATCCTTTGCGCGTACAGGAAATTGAATTCGGGGAAACGACGCAAGCGGAAGTCAAGGCAGGCTTCACCATTCATGCAAGGCGGCAGGGTTGGCTTCACGGACTGGCAGGTTGGTTCAACGCCGAATTGATGCCCGGGCTTTCTATCTCCAATGGCCCCCAGGATAAAGCCTCGCATTGGGGGCTGGCCTTTTTCCCCATTGACCGCCCCGTGTCCGTGAACCGCGGCAACCGTATCGACGTCGAAATGTCTTCAAGCCAAAATGGAGAATACTGGCATTGGAATATTTCAGTGAACGGGTTGCGGTTTGAACATTCCAGCACCAAGGGTTCCCTGTTGGAGGTTACAGACCGCCACTCTTCACTTTCCTCTCCTTTGTAAGGAGGGGGGAAGGGGAGGTAGAGATCTTTGAAAGAAGTATGGTTGTAAAGACAACGGTTATGGCTGGCTGACGATCAATCGTTGACCGATGCTGATGATGTTATCCGTCAGGTTGTTCCACTTTTTCAATTGCTCAACGGTCACGCCATACGTGCGGGAGATCCGGTAGAGGGTATCTCCCTTTATAACCGTGTAGTAGGTTGGTGTGCCCATGCCGGTGGTATCGGATTGCTCCATATCCATACTGCCGGCCTCTGCTTTCTCTATGCCCAAGTCGTTGAACTCTGATTCGTCAAACGAAAAATCACTCAACTCAAACTCAGATAGTGCAGGGTCGGAAAAGGACATATCGGGAGAGATGTCCATGTCGCTTGCAGAATCAGATGCGTTGGCGTCCTGAACACGTGTCTGCTGAAGCGAGACCTGGTTACGCAGGGCGTCACGTTCAGCGGCCAACTCACGGTTTTGAGATCCTAACGACGAGACTTCCTGTTGCATTTCTTGCAAGCGGGCGTCGAGTTCATCCGTTCGCTGTTCCTCTTGTGCCAACAGGCGTTGGAAGTTGAGAGCTTTAGCTTTTTCAGCCTCGTATTGACCTGTACTGACACAGCCTGATAGCAGGACGGCACTCATCAGGCAAAGCATTCCGAACCGAGGCGTGAATCTCTTTGAAAATGGGCCAAGGTTTTGTGGGTGCCGTGCTATAGTCTGAGTGTTGAAGGTCATCGTCAGGCTCTCTTTCTGGTTTTATCCGTGTAGGTTTGAGAGGAAACGTCACTGTAGATGGTTGGGCTGGAAGAAAAACGACGACCATCTATACTAAGAATAGAATAAAATGAGAGCCTGAAAATGTCAATCCTGAAGAGTGGCTTTGTGGAATGTGGTGAATTATCGGGTTATTCAAGACTATTCAAGAATTTTCAATAATTCTTCATCGCTCATAAAAGGATCGGATAGCGATGGTTCGGAAGGCGGACTGTCTTTGGTCGTGTCGGGGTCCTGAGAAAGATCAAGGGAGTCCTGAACCGCTTTCTGTTCCTGTGGAGCAAGATTTTCCTTTCGGAGGGCATTACGTTCAGCAGTCAGGGTTCGATTTTGCGATTCCAATGCCTCAATTTTAGTCTTGGTCTCTTTTAATTGGGTCGTGAGTTCGTCAATTTTTTTATCCTTTTCCGCCAATTGAGCAGTCAATGTGTTGGCGCGTTTTTCCTCTTGTGCCAACAGACGTTGAAAGTTCAAGCCTCGAACTTTTTCCGCCTTGAGTCTTTCGGAACTGACGCATCCGGATTGCAGGATGATGCCCAGCAGACAGAGAATGCTGAGGTAAAACATTCCTCTGGTCGAGTAGAGGTGAGACGTCGTTTGGCATTGCAGTCCGGTCTGCGGTTTTTGAATCATCAGCAGGTCCTCTTTTGACTTTCAGCGTCAGTCTGGAGAAAAGATTGGGTAGATACTTATGAACAGCCTGTTATTTGAGAATAGAGAGAGACGCGCAGGAATGTCAAATGCTGGATAAAAGCCGGTTTATTGACCCTCGAAAATGCCTGTGCTAGCTTGTGTTGAGTCGTACTTCTCCGTTTTGTCAAACACGATACCCCATGTCTGATACTTCTCAGCGATACACGGAGTCGCGTGACAGGATGACAGTTGAGGGGATTCCCTTGCGCCTGGCCCAGCCTGATACGTCTCAACAGGAATGGATCGGCGACCGGGAAGTCCTTCAGCAACTCCTTGCGTGCTGGCTCGTCGTCGATGAAAAAGACCTTCCGTTGTGTCCGAGGATCATCGGTCAGCCCGGCATCGGCAAAACAACCCTGGCGACGTCCGTAGCGCGTGAACGAAAACAGGACTTCTACGTCTATCAATGTACGGCCGATACGAGGCCCGAGGATTTATTGGTGACCCCGGTGATCGCCGAAGGCAACACGATTCAATATCAAGCATCTCCGTTAGTGACCGCGATGTTGACCGGCGGGGTGTGTTTATTGGATGAAGGCAATCGGATGAACGAGAAAAGTTGGGCGTCGCTCGCTCCCTTGCTCGATCACCGTCGCTCGGTGGAATCCGTGGTGGCCGGCATCCGGGTTAAAGCCCAACGAGATTTCCGGTGTTGCGTGACGATGAATGAAGATGCTTCCACCTATGAAGTGCCTGATTACATCCTGTCACGTCTCCAGCCCAGTTTAAAACTCGAGTTCCCGGCTCATGAGCACGAGTTGGCCATTCTCCGGTATCATTTGCCGTTTTCTCCGCAGGAAATCCTGAACGTCACCGTCGAGTTTCTGCAAAGGGCGCATCGACTCGACCTGGGGTTTTCGGTAAGGGATGGCATTCACCTGGTGCAGTATGCGCTCAAACGGTTGGCGCTGGATCCGTCGCATCCCTTGTCCCGGGACGAAGTGTGGCGGGAGGCACTCATCAAGGTACTTGGTGAAGAGGCGTTGGATTTGGATGCCTTGGCGCAAGAGCGGAAACGAGCAGTCGGCGAGCAATCGCTTCCGCGAGGATTGGGGGATTTCTTTTTTGAACCCGATGATCCACTGCATCCCGACAGATAAACGTCCATGAGTCCTTTATCGCAACAGGACGCCGCGGTGTATCGCCTTTCGTCGCGCGTACACGTTGTGCCGATCCGTCACGGCAGTGCCGACGTAGCCAGGGCCGTCCGGGATCTGTGGCTGAAGCAGCGGTTTGATTGTGTGGCCCTGCCGTTGCCCACGTCCGTCGAGAACCCGGTTGAGGAAGGGGTCAGGCAGTTGCCCGTCGTCAGTGTCGTGGTGATGCCGGAGCCGGATCGTGACGAACGTCCCGTATGCAGTTACGTCCCCCTGGATCCCTGTCAACCCGTCATTGCTACGATCCGGACGGCTATGGAGGAAGGAATCGAGCGGGCGTATATCGACCGGGACGTGACCGCGTATGACCCAACGGAATATCCTGCTCCCGACCCGTATGCGCTGAAAAGCGTCTCTCTTGCCGCGTTCTCCGGGGCCGCCTTGCCCTTTCTTCCATATCCCAAACCGCACAGCCAACGTTGGTCGCGGATCAAGTGGATGGCGTTCAAATTGCACGAGCTGGAATTGGATTATCACTCTATTCTGTGTATCTGTGCAGTGGAAGACTGGCCGTGGCTGCGGGATGCGTATCAAAACCGGTGGCCGTATGAGGTCCCTGAACGTTTGGAAGGCCGTCCGGCGCTGCATCAGGTCGAACCGCGTACGTTGTATTTCCTGCTTTGCGAATTGCCCTTTCTGACCGAACTGGTCGAGCGGAGACGGATTGAAGCCCGATCCGACGCTCAATTATCCGTCGATGGAATCAAAGAACTGCTGCTCGAAACCCGGCTGCGTTGGCTTGCCACGCGACCGGCGCATTTGCAACAGGAGTCCAATTGGGTGACGCCCCAGTTGCTTCAGATGTATCTCCAGTACGTACGGAATCTTGCGTTGGGTGAACGCCGGTTGACGCCAGACCTGTATACGGTGGCCTTGGCGGCCAAACAATTTGCCGGGGACGAGTTCGCGGCAACCTTGCTCGAAACGGCCAAGAGTTACGAGTATGAGCCGGACGAATCCCTACGCGCGGTATCGCCGCCGTTTTCCGTCGGCCTCGGTTTGCTCGAATCCTCGGAAGGCGTTGTTTTCGCCGCGAAGGACCGGTTGAGGAGCACGTCGCCGGCATGGCGAACGTTGTCGCTCAAGCCGCGGCATGATCCGCGCAGACGACGTCAATGGGCCTACCACTGGAACCCATTGGGCCAATGTTCCTGGCCGCCGGAAGACAATCGCATCGAAGGCTTTACGGCCCACGTTCGTGAGCAAAGCAAAGCGTTGCTGGGGGAAGATCTGGCCCGGGTGGATAAATTCACAACCTCGATCCGCGACGGGATCGACGTGCGGGAAACCTTGCGCCATTGGGATCCCCGGAAGAAGGTTGTCGATCTGTACGTGAAAGAACTCCCTCCATCCCGCGGAACCGTGGAAATTGTGGTCTTTATCTTCGAGGTGCCGGCGGACCCCGAAAAATTTTCATGGCAGGCCACGTGGTACGCGGAACACGTCGAAGAATCCACCCTCTGTTTTTACGCCACCCCATTTTTGGAAAACATGACCGGCCCCGGGATCGGGCAGTCTCAATACGGGGGCACGCTGTTCCTGTTTCCTCCACGGCCGATTCCGGATATTTGGGACGATCCCCGGCTCGATTTTGCGAGGACGTTGGAAGAGCGCCTGATAGCCGGCGCCGCTCTTCATTCCCGGGAAAAACATATTACGCTCGTGAGTCCGGTTCCGCCGTTGGCCCGGTGGAGACATATTGCCAGAAAGTTCGAGCGCAGGTTCATCCCGGTTTCCCTGTCGCGGTTTTCGGGCCAAACCGTCGCGCGGTTGCGACGTTTTCACGTGCTGAACGGACACGAAATCCGCAGTTTCGCCGGTCAATTCATTCAAGAGTAGGTGCAACCCCCGGAACTCCGGGGTCTGTTGCGTGGCAGGCATGTCCCCATCTGACGCTCCGCTTCACGTTGAAACTCGTATTGCCGAATTGCGCGAGCAGATTCGCCGGCACAACCATGCCTATTACGTCCTAGCGCAACCCGTTATTTCTGACCAGGAATATGACAGACTATACCAGGAACTTGTTGCACTAGAAACGGCTTTTCCTCACACAATCACGCCGGAATCCCCAACACAGAGAGTCGGTGGCGAACCCTTGAGCGAATTTGTCTCCGTTCGGCATTCGGTTCGTATGTTGAGTCTCGACAACACCTACTCCCAGGCTGAGGTGCAAGAGTTTGTCCAGCGAGTTCACAAACTCTTACCCGAAGTGGAACTCGACTGGACGGTCGAACCCAAGATTGATGGTGTTGCCATAAGCCTCCGCTACGAAGAAGGTAAGTTTGTCTTAGGTGCCACTCGAGGGGACGGTGAGTGGGGCGACGACATCACCGAGAATCTTCGCACCATCCGTAGCCTCCCGCTCATTCTATCCTCGAACCTGAATCCCAGACCCAGAGTTCTTGAGGTACGCGGAGAAGTTTTTATGTCCAAGGAAGGTTTCGCCAAACTCAACGCCGAACGCGAAGCGGCTGGCGAACCAAAATTTATTAATCCTCGTAACTCAGCAGCCGGTTCCCTGAAACAGTTGGACCCCAAAATCGTTGCGGTCCGTCCGTTGTACGTCATTATTTATGGCATTGTCCTCCTTGAACAGGAAAACAACGAGCCGCCTCAAACCCAGCTTGAAACTCTGGATTACCTTCAACAAGCAGGCTTTAAAACACCTGAAAAAATATGGCACTGCAAGACCGCTGAGGCATTGTTGGCTCGTATCGGTGAACTAGAATCTATGATCAAAAGCTTCGATTACGAAACCGACGGTGCCGTTATCAAACTCAATTCCATTGCCCTGCGTGAAAGAATCGGCACCACCGACAAAGCCCCACGTTGGTCAATGGCCTACAAATACGCTGCTGAGCAAGCAGAGACCAAGTTGAAAGACATCACCATTCAGGTCGGTCGCACCGGCGTTCTCACTCCCGTTGCCGAATTGGAACCGATTTTTGTCGGTGGCACGACCGTCAGCCGGGCTACCCTCCACAACGAGGACGAAATCAAACGTAAAGACATCCGAATTGGTGACACTGTCCTTGTCGAAAAAGCCGGCGAAATTATCCCCGCAGTTGTTGATGTATTGTTTGAAAAACGTCCCGCCGACGCCAAACGCTTCGATATGTTTGCGGCCACCGGCAACCAATGTCCTGCTTGCGGAGGCGAGATTTTTAAAGACAAAGAGTTTGCCGCTTGGCGTTGTGACAACTTGCAGTGTCAAGCGCAGGCGGCGCAAAGACTTGATCATTTTGGTGCTCGTACGGCACTTGATATCGAATGCCTCGGCAACGTTGTTTCCGACAAGCTCATTGAAAGCGGTTTGGTCAAAGAACCGATGGATTTGTTTGATCTTACGGTCGAACAGTTGGGCAGGCTTAACCTTGGCACTGACGAAGAGCCGAGAACATTCGGAGAAAAGAACGCTAGTAAACTCATTCAATCGCTCTCGCGCGCGCGCAACCTGGGTCTTGATCGCTGGCTATTTGCCTTGGCTATTCCCGAACTAGGCCAAACCACTGCGAAATGTCTTGCCAGGTTTCACAACAGTGTCCGCGACGTCGCCGATTCGCCGCTACTTCACAATGTCATTGAGTTGGAAGAAAAGCACGAAGCTGCAGTGCGTAGCAATCCGCGTTCAAAAAAAAATCCGACTGAATCCACTGAAAATAAAATTGAGAGGGAAAGGCAGCATGCTAAGCTTATTTCAGAAATACGAGAACGGCTGAATTACTTGAAACAAAAAGGTTTTGTAAAATTTCATGCTGCAGATTGGACTTGGAAAGCCCAAAAAAACTGGACATATCCTCCCGAAGTTGGCCCATCGGTGGTCCGGAGTGTAAGGGAGTGGTTTGATAGTGAAACGGGAAAAAAAACTCTCGACCGCTTAGACAAACCTGGCATCTATCAGCAAAGCAGCGAACTTGCCCCGAGTAGAAGCAAAAGCAATTTGATGGGAAAACCTGAGACGAAAATCTACAAACTCAAGTTCGACGAAAAACTTGACAAACCGGAGTGGTTCTACGATCCGCCTACGAACGGACAGATAAAGGTTGTGAAGTTTTTCCATGTCAATGTGCCGCTCAGCAAAGGGGTGGCATCTGGCATCATCACTCGTCTATTCCTTGACGAGGAAAACAAGAAACTTTGGGAGAAGTACGTCTACCACACGGGCGATGAATCTCAGGACAACACAGAACTGATGCCATTCGATCTTGAAGAATTACGCGCCGTTGTAGTTCCTGATGGTTGGAGGCCCAAGCGAACCTCGCACGTTCCTGGTAAGCGACAGGAACGTTTACGAGAATTGATCGCCGAGATACTTAGAGAAGGAAGCCCGTTTGACGACCCTGTTCCCAATATCAGCTTCGCAGATGCTTCATTCGCATTCACAGGAAAGTTTGCTTCGGGAACCCGTACGGAATGCCAGGAAGCAGTAACAGCATTAGGAGCGATTGCGCAGAACGACGTAAATCGCGGCACGGATTATCTGACTATCGGCAACGAGGGCAACAGGGACTGGGCGCAAGGGTCTCACGGGCGCAAGATCGAGAAGGCCATGATCTTGAGAATGGAAACCGGCAAACCTGCCATACTTGCAGAAAATGACTGGTTGGCGGCAGTGCAACGTGAAATCGCCAAGTGCTAACAAGGGGACTTATGTAGCAAAATCTCCAAAGGGGTCACGAAATGTGGTCTGAGTGCGTCTCAAGAATTATCACAAATTATCCGGATTCCACGGAGACCGAACATTGAGAACTCGGTCGATATTACTAACAATGGAAGGTGTCATTGATTCATCTAACTCTAAGCCAAAATGCACTGCACTAACCCCATCCTGTGTCGTGATCTTGAGAAAAGGCGTCCCAAAGCGTTCGCCGTACTCGACGATAAATCCTTGCTGCTCTCCATCCACTCACTGTATTCACCAAACGTGGGCGAAGGCCAGTAAAAAGGCAAGAGACCAGTGCCCCTTACACCGTAGCACAATCTAGTGCGAAGACATGCGCATCGTCTTTGCCTTGTTGGCGAGGATAGACTTTTGCCGTGCCGTTATTCCACATGGCGTGAAATTTCTCAGGGGCGGGCTTGATATGAGCAAAGGCTTGTCCATGTCGTTGCAAACTATCTTTCTCCAATTCTAGAAGGGCGAGCGTCAAATGGGTCAAGGCATCCTGAACCGTTTTCCCTTGGGCACAAACATCATATTCCAAACATTGTGCGACCACCCACCCATACTCATGGCAAATCAGGACTCGAAGCTTTTTCCTTGACCACCATCTAGAGAATAATTTCCGAAACATATTCTATTTTACCCCATTCACAACCGCTATACGGGATCATACGCCCCCAACTTTTCCACAATCAAGCGAGAAGTTCCTGTAAGGAGGGGATAGGGGAGGTGGAGACTATGAAAAGGAGGGAGGAAAGAAAACCCTGCCGGCGCTATACGGCTTGGGCGGGTTCCGGTTCTTCCTGGGATACGTCCTCCTGTTTGAGGATCTGGACGCTCTTGATGGATCGGTTATCGGCTTCACGGATGGTTAACAGACAACCGGCCACTTGGAGTTCCTCCCCGACCGCAGGGATATGGCCGAGGTGCTGCTGGATAAGCCCGCTGATGGTATAGAAGACAACGTCTTCGTCTTTATCCAAGGCCACCTTCAGAAATTCGTTGATTTTGCGAACTTCCGTTCGACCGCTCACCAAAATCTCGTTTTTGCCGGTCCGCTTGATCAGTTCTTCGCTGACATCCGTCTCGTCGAGTATGTCACCCACGACTTCCTCCAACAGATCTTCCGTGGTGACGATTCCCATAACCCCACCGAATTCATTGACGACGATCGCAATGTGGCGTTTCTCCTGCTGAAATTGCTTCAACAGGTCACCGACCGGCTTGGAAATGGGTATGAAGAGCGGGGGGAGGGCCAATTCCTTGAGTTTAATGGTGCGATTCCCCTGGGCCAATTCGATCAAAGCATGCGTACGATACAGAATGCCCGTGATGTTGTCGCGGATACCATCATAAATGGGAATCCGTGAATGTTTGGTATTGAACAGGTCGTCCTTGGCTTCGTCCAAAGACAGGTTGCTGTCGATGACAACCGTGTCGATTCTCGGGGTCATCACGTCCCTGGCCGTGAGCTCGGTGAACTCGAAAAGATTCTTGATCATCTCGACCTTTTCGGTCTCGAGCACTCCGGTTTTCCCTCCGGCCTCGATCATGATTTTCAGTTCTTCTTTCGTCACGAATGGGACGGCTAATCCTCGTCCTCCGGTCAATTTCAGAATCAGAGGTTCCAACAGGAACAGGGCCGGCGCGAAAAGTTTTTCCATCCAATAGATCATGTACGCGAAGAATTGGACGGCGGAGGGTGCGTGTTTGGTGGATAGCGTCTTAGGGACGATCTCTCCGAAAATCAGCACAAAAATCGTCAACGCGCCGGTTGCAATCGCAACCGCTTCGGACCCGAAATGTTCAAACGTCACTATGGAAACCAATGCAGCGGCCGTCAGGTTGACGACGTTGTTTCCGATCAGGATAGTCGAAAGCAGTCGCTGAGGATTCTGTCTGAGGGAAAGCGCCAGTTTCGCTGCCCGGCGGCCTTCCTCTGCCATGGTTTGCAACTTGGTCTCGGAAAGGGAAAAGAACGCGATTTCCGCTCCTGAAAACAAGCCGGAAAGCAGCAAGCAGATCACAATGGCGACGTATTCCATGGGATCAAATCAGAGCAAACCCCTGACAGGGGGCAGTAGGTCTGGAAAGCATAGAGAAATCAAGCTCTTTGCTTTGTGGCGGTCATGAGTTGGGAAAAAGGCAAAGAAAAACTGAAATGGCGGGTAGGGGCTAGAGCGCTGTTGACGGAAGTATCGTCTGGGACCGTCGTCATCCATTGGGTGTTGAAAATTCTAGCACAAGACTGAATTCTGTATCAAGGCACTCGCGCATTTTTTATGAGAGGAATCGTATTCTCAATCACCTCGACGGCAATCATTCGGGACGGCACCCTTCGGCTTCGCTCAGGGCAGGCGCAGGCCGTCCCCTACAGGACACGCTCCCAGTTGTAGGGACAGGCCCCCGTGCCTGTCCGGGAGATCGAGACGTGCGTGGCCTTGCCATCTCTATGACGAGGACGCCAACCGGTCGAATTTATAGCATTGTTTGCTCAGGACGGGAAAGACCGTGAAGATTGGCGTGCTGTGCGGAATAAGGCCGGTGTCCGTTCCCGGGCTCAAGGTCAGATGGAGATTTACGAAATTGAAACTCAACCCTTCCTGCCAGGGTTGTGATTGGGCTTCCGCATAGGTCGGGACCTTGTCCGAAGCGTACGATCTGGTCATCAGCCCCGCGCCGCCTTGAAGACCGTATTCGTACAGGTCCGGTGCGCCCTGGATCAGGACGGCCACTTTAGAGGCGTCGAACCAGACTTTGAAATTACAACTGACCTGGATGAATGGTCCGAGACTGCCGGTATGTTCGAGCACGGCGAGCGGGTAGGCATATTCCGGGGGCACGTCTCCGGAAGCCGGCACGGCCTGGGATGGAAACTCGGCATCCTTGATGCCGGAAAAGGACACGAATAAGAGGTTGGGGTCGTCTAGGGCAATATCATAGATCTGCCCGTCTTGGTAACTGCACAGCTTACCCATTTCGTACCGGAGAGGATACGAATACCCCATTTTTGCGTAAAAAATCCGGATACCCGCTTCCAGTGGGTCATCGGGGCGCCGGCTGATCTTCAGGTCGAAGGGAAGCATCATATGAAACCCGTTCGTCCGAACGGCCATGAAAGGCGCGCAGGCACCGGGAAATTCCTTATGCAGGGCTTCATTTTCAGGCTCAAATCGCTTGGGCGTGCCACCGAAATGTTGCGCGGTCTTGGCCTCCTTGGTCAGCCGGTATTTATTCTGGTAATACGCCCCGGCTCGCTTTTGGGCCAGGTCCAGAAAATAGTCCGGAAGGTCCGTCTCGACAATCAACGTGTGACGATCGACCGACGCATTCCGGGACGACTTCATGGCGTCGTTATAGATAGCCAACTCGGCAGTGGTTTTCTGAATATCATGCTCCAGGTCCTTGTCCAATTCAGGGTCGAAGAACCGCGTGGTCGCGAGCAGTTGACGGGCTTTTTGCAGCAGTTCCAATTTAAGCGAATACCGTTTTGGTTCCGGGGCAATGGCCTGGATCGTGGCGATGAGCAGGCTGAATTGTTCTTCCGGAGCGATGCCGAGAGACGCCAGGTCCTGTTCGCGCAGAAACGCGATCGCCAACGGACCAAACGCCTCTTCGCGACGGAGACTCAACGTCAGGAGATAATTCAGGTATGAACGAGCTTCATCCTCGGTCATGGTGGGAACTTTCGGTCATGCCTCATCCTTTTAAACAGGGACAGCAGGCTCTTTTCCTCCCCTTTGTAAGGGGAGGTCAGGTGGGGTAGAGGCGCAGGTCCAAGGGGCACCAGCACTGATGCCACCCGCGGTTTGTCTCCTGCGGTTTCAGCTCTACCTCCCCTCACCCTTCCTTACAAAGGAGGGGAAGAAACCGTCAATAAATGAACGAACACATACAGGGATGACAAAGGCAATGGAAATTATCAAGGAATACACGTCTGTAATTTTAAGGAAACAGGATTGGCTAGGACAAGGGGAGGGGAAGAGAAATGACAGTTTCAAGTTTGCAGAAGGAAAGTGATGCCAGCCTCCACCAGTAAGGCTGTTCCGAGCCCCATCGTGGCGAGCCCCACGACGGCCTGCAGGCTGCGATGAGCCCAGGTGAAAGCCTGCGCCGTCCAGGCCATAGGCACGGCGAGCAACGACGAAAGCACCGTCATGCCGGCAATCGACCCCAGGCCGAACAGCCCGACGTATAGCAGGCCGATGACCGGGTCCTGTACCGTCGCAGCAGTCAAAACCACCAGGGCAGTTGACCCGGCCAAACCGTGCACCATGCCCACCACCAGTGTGCGCAGGGGCAGTCTGTTCGCATGGGCATGAACGTGATGGTCTGGATCATGGTCCACGTTCTCACCAAGATGACTATGGACGTGAAAATGGGTCCGGCCGTCGGAGTGACGATGCGTATGGAAATGGAGGCGTTCCCGCCACAGGCGAAAGAGCACCTGTCCGCCCAGCAAGATCAGCATCACGCCGACCACGCCCTCCAGCACTTGTGCAAGGATCTCTCCGAAACGGAGATCCAAAAGGACAGCCGCACCGGCAAAGATAAACAAAGTCAACGAATGCCCCAGGCCCCAAACGGCGCCATGGGTGGCAATCCGGCGAACCGACCGCGTGCCCGTACAAAGCGACGACACGGCCGCCACGTGATCAGCCTCCAACGCATGCTGCATGCCGAGTAAAAGCCCCATAAGAAGAATGCTCGTCATAACAGGATTCCCCAGAAGTTCACGCTACATATCAGATGTTTTCTTTCAACCATACAAGGCATCTCTAGGAAGCCACTGTACGTTTTACTAGAACATCTGACACAGCACAGTCTAACCCTGTCAAGGCCCGGTTTTTAATTGCCTCGTCCCATATTGGCACCGGATATTGGTTTAAAAAAATGGAAATTTTAATTTATACAATTTATTAAATATGTGTAATTATAAACCTCTATTGATTTATTAAGTTTAAAAATATATAAATTTTAGTTAATATTATTAACTAAATTATTGTAATTATAAACTTGAATTGGGTTTAAGAATAATCTATTTTAATCACCATGAAATTCAAGTATCGAAAACGGACGAAGCTAAACCGATTGCAGCATCTTCTGCCAGAAGGCCTCTTGGCTGATGCCGCTTGGCTTACCCGCATGGGCTATCCGAGTTCTCTGCGGAGCCACTACCTCGTCGGCGGTCAGCTGCAAAAAGTCACACGAGGCGTATTCCGCCGCCCGCTGTACAAACCTGGCCTTCAACACGAGGCGGTGCCATTGAACTGGCAGCACGTCGTTCTCTCCCTTCAAATGGTAATGGAGCGTCCAATCGTGGTAGGTGGCCGGACCGCGCTGGAACTTCGAGGCTTCTCCCACTATATGTCCAGTTCCGGTCCGCGGGAAGTCCATCTGTACGGTGACGAGTCCGCGCCTGGTTGGCTCAAGAAGCTTCCTATTGAGACGCCCTTCGTGTTTCACAACGCCAGGAAGCTCTTTCGTACGGAACCAATCGTCAAAGGCTTCAAGACGCTCAACGCCATCATGTCAAGTGACGAGCCGTCTTTCCGTACCCCCATACATGGTAGCCTGACATGGATGGATATCGGCGACTGGCACTGGCCATTTGTGCTTTCAACGCCGGAACGAGCGGTCATGGAATTACTCGACGAGCTTCCGGACAAGGAGACGTTTCACCAAGCCGACGTATTGCTGGCAGGTTCTACAAACCTCAGCCCCAAACGGTTGAACCGTCTTTTGCGGGAGTGCCGTAACGTCAAGGTCAAGCGACTGTTCCTGTGGTTCGCAGATCGGCATTGCCATGCATGGCTCGAAGAGCTTACTCGAGAGGGAATCGACCTCGGGACCGGGAAGCGCATGCTGGTACGCGGCGGACGTTTCGACCCGAAATACCAGATCACCGTTCCGGAGGACCTTAATGCCGGCGGATGAGCAATATCGGCGTCAAGTTGCTCTGCTTATACGTACCCTGCCGCTTATCGCACAGGAAAAATGCTTTGCCCTCAAAGGCGGCACGGCGATCAATCTGTTTATCAGGGATATGCCCCGTCTGTCGGTCGATATCGATCTGATGTATCTGCCAGTAGTTGATCGTGAAGAATCGCTCGAAGGCATCGAGACGGCGTTGCGCAGGATCGAGGAACGCGTCACAGGATCTATTCCGTCAGCTCGCATCCAAAGGGGGTGGCTGCAAGACAAAGGCACTGTCAACAAGCTCTTCGTCCGTGAACGGAGCAGGCAGATCAAGATAGAGGTCATGCCGGTGTTGCGCGGTTGTGTGTATGAGCCGGAAGAGAAGGCCGTCTCAGACGTCGTTGAAGAGCAGTTCGGCTTTGCTGCGATTCAAGTGGTGTCCTTTGCCGACTTGTATGCCGGTAAACTGGTAGCGGCGCTTGACCGGCAGCATCCACGTGACCTGTTCGATGTGCGCGAGTTACTCGTCAACGAAGGCATCGACACACGGCTCCGCAACGCGTTCATCGTGTATCTCATCAGCCACAGCCGACCGATGGCAGAAGTCCTAGCGCCCGTAAGGCATGACATATCAAGGGAGTTTGCCCGAGGCTTTGACGGGATAACCGAAGTTGCCGTCAGGCTCGAAGACCTTATCCAAGCCCGCGAAGAGTTGATCGCTGAAATCGTCGACCGGATGCCTGATGCGCACAGACGCTTCCTACTCTCTTTCAAGAAAGGAGAGCCCGACTGGTTGTTACTCGATGTGCCCAATGCGCAAACATTACCCGCCGTACGCTGGAAGCTGGAAAATCTGTCGCGCATGGACGCACAAAAGCGAGCGAAAGCCATTGCTCGACTTGAGGAGGTGCTGACACAGATGAGTTGAAGTGCTTTGGCGATTATGGCTCAGGTGACGAGGTATGATGTGCCGAATGAGGCACAAACTGCCATTACTATTGACGCATACCGGAAGGTTGACTAGGGTGAAGTTGAAGGCCCCGTAGGTCAGGTTAGCGAAGCGTAACCTGACCTCTTTGCTGATGTTTAACCAAATGGCAGCATAAACTCAAATATGAAGAAGCGTCGATTGCCCTATGCCGATTCCCGACTTTCAATCACTTATGCTACCGGTCCTCAAGGCGCTGTCCGTCGGATTTGAAACACCAATCTCTGAGGTGAGATCCCACGTAGCTAGCGCAGAAGGGCTGACGTCTGAAGAGGTACGAGAATTGCTCCCCAGTGGCAAGCAGCCGGTTTTTACTAATCGGATCGCTTGGGCAGTGGCGCATATGAGCCATGCCGGGCTGGTGGAAAAGGTTCGGCGTGGTGTCTATCGGTTGACAGTTGAAGGCGAACGGCTGTTGGTTCAAACTCCTACGCGGATCGACCTTAAAGTTCTAAGTAACTATTCGGCTTATGCCGAGTGGCAGATGGGAAAGGGTACTCCTTCGGAGGAGAGTGCTCCCACGCTTACAATTACAGAAAATGCGTCGGTCACGCCGGAGGAGGCACTGGAGCGCGCTGTTTGGGAATTACGCAATGAACTGGAGGCGGAAGTACTGGAACGTGTCCGGAAGGCGGAGCCTGCGTTTCTCGAACGGGTAGTGAAGGACCTGCTTGTAGCCATGGGCTATGGTAAAGGCGATGCTGCGATGGGGCAGGTGACTGGGAGTCCAGGCGATGGTGGGATTGACGTAAAAATCAGAGAAGACGCACTCGGCCTGGATGAGGTGTATCTTCAGGCTAAGAGATACGCTGCTGGCAACTCCGTAGGTGAAGGTGATTTGCGCGACTTCGTTGGCGCAATTGACGCGACGGGCACGACCAAGGGCGTGTTTGTCACTACATCCAGTTTTACGAAATCCGCCAAAGCCTATGTGGGAAAGAGTTCCAAACGCATCATCCTGATCGACGGGAAAGAACTCGCGCGACTCATGGTCGAGCATGATATTGGCATTCGACCGAAGATGGAGTACAAGGTCAAACGGATCGACGAGGACTATTTCGAGTCGGAAGACCTGTAATCGACATGCGCCTTTTCTGGAACGAAATTTGAGGCTCTTTTCTGGCGCGGGAATCCTACCTGAAGAGAAGTAAGCGTACCCTAAAACCCATCCATCATTTTTGTGTCTGATCTCCCCACTATTTCAGAAACGCACCAAGCTCTTGAATGGCCGCAAGTCCTGGAGACGTTGGCCGGACAGGCGCATTCGGCGTCCGGAGCCGAGTTGTGCCGGCGATTGCCGTTGGAGGACTCGCTTGCATTTGCGCAACGTCGCATGCAGGAAACTACGGACATGCTCGAACTGTCCCATGCTCCCGTGCCGTTCCCTGCCGTGCAATTCGAGGACTCGTCGCAAGCTCTGCATAAGGCTGAAAAAGGCGGCATCCTGGATCTTCAGACGTTGAGGGATGTTTCCAGCCTCATCAGCGTGGCCGGAGCAGTGAGGCGTTGTCTCGTGGCGAATCAGCAGACCGCGGCGGCTTTGTTTGCCTACTATGGATCCCTGCCGGATCTTTCTGAACTGCGGGAGGAGATCGATACATGCGTGAGCGCGGAAGGGGAAATACTCGACCACGCTTCACCGGCATTGTATGAAGCACTCCGCCTTTCGCAGGGATTGAAGCACCGTATACGCCAGCGCATGGAGAACATGGTGGCGTCTTCACGCTACAGGGAGTTGTTGCAGGAACCGTACTATGCGCAAAGGGAGAATCGGTACGTCCTGCCGGTCAAGGCCGAGCGCCAGCATGATCTTCCCGGAATCGTGCATGACATGTCGGCCAGTGGCGCTACGGTGTTCATGGAGCCTCGTGAACTCATCGACCTGAACAATCAGATCAAAGTGGCCGAGCTTCAGGTCGACAGGGAAATCACCCGCATCTTGCAGGAACTCACGAGCCGGGTTGTCCAACACCTGGATGATTTGCGGAGCCTGTTGCAGGTCCTGACCACCTTGGACTGTATCGGGGCCAAGGCGCGCTTGAGTACCCGCATGAACGGTGCGCCGGTCCGTCTCAATACGGACGGGCACGTTCGTTTATGGAAGGCCCGGCATCCCTTGTTGCTGTTGACGAAAGAAGAGGTTGTAGCCAACGACGTCATGTTCGAGCGGGATTCCGCCGTGTTGGTCATTTCCGGTCCCAATACCGGCGGAAAAACCGTGCTGCTGAAGCTGCTGGGCCTTTACAGTCTGATGGTGCGTAGCGGACTTCACGTGCCGTGCGGGGACGGGTCGGAGATGGCGTTTTTCGAGGAAACCTTCGCGGACATCGGCGATGCGCAGGACTTGACCAAGGACCTGTCCAGTTTTTCCGCGCATATCAGAAAACTGATCAGCTTGCTCAAGAGCATCGAACACCGTACCGGTGAGGAGTCTCCGCGAACGCTGGTGCTCCTGGACGAAGTCATCAGTTCAACCGATCCTGCCGAAGGCGCGGCCCTGGCCGAGGCGCTGCTTCGCCGTTTTGCCGAACTCAACCTCAAGGTCGTCGTGACGACGCACTACAATGCGCTGAAGACGTTGGCCCTTTCGACGCCCGGATTCTTGAACGCGAGCCTCGAATTCGACGTCAATACGCTGGCTCCAACCTACCGCTTTATCCCCGGCATCCCCGGCGGGTCCTCCGCGTTGGATATTGCCGGACGTTTGGGTATGGATCAATCGATTCTCACCCAGGCTTTGGATCTGGTTGATCGTGAAGACCGGAAACTCGATCACGTGTTCACGGACCTGCAACGCACCCATCAGAAATTGAAAGAAGAACTTGAGGAAGCCAGGAGCCAGCGAGAAACAGCCGGTCGTGAGGCAGCGGAAGCCCGGACGATTGCAGAACGATTGCGTTCCATTGAACGCGACGAAATCAAAAAGATGAAAAAGAAGTTTCGGGAGGAGTTGGCGACGGCCCGCGCCGAGGTTCGGCGGATCACCGAGTCATTGCAACGGCAACGGACGTGGACTCATGCGCAGGAGGCGCAAGGCTTGTTACACCAAGCGGAAGCGACGATCAATCGACACACGGTATCGGAATCCGTTCCGGTTACGTCTCTTGAAGAAGGCGACGTGGTGGAAATCGCCAACCTGGACACGCTGGGCCGGTTACTGGAAAAGCCTGAGGGTAAGAAATCCGTTCGTGTGCAGGTTGGGTCATCCGAACTCTCTGTCCACGTGGAGCGGCTTGTGGGCGTTAGTAAAGGGGGGAGTGTGCCGGACGTTGTCCCGCAAGCAAAAAGTCCCGCGCCGCGCTTGACGAAACCGTCGTCACGATCAAGCGGGAACGCAGGTTTGGAACCAGCGGCGTCGGATTTCGCTGGTATCGATTTGCGGGGACAGACCGCGGAGGAAGCCCTTGAGCAATTGACGGCCCAATTGGATCAGGCTTTACTGCGGAATTCCAGGTCCGTCCGGATCATTCATGGGCATGGGACCGGGAAACTCAAGACCGCGATTCGAGAATTTCTCGCGCAGTCGGCATACGTGGCCGTGTATCGACCTGGGAGTCAGGAAGAAGGAGGCGACGGCGTGACAATAGCGGAGCTGACGTAGTCCGGCGGAACCTTCAAGTTCGCGGTTCGTTCGTCAGGGCAATGGCTACGTTGCGCTGGAATCCCGAAAACTTCGCGCGCCGGATAGGGGAATGGGCAAAGGTCCGGGAAAAATCTTCTTCGCTCAATGCCGAGAGCCGTGACAGGTTTGGTCCTTGCGTCAGGGCCGTGGGTTGCATGCCTGGTTCGTTTGTTGCCGGAGCAAACGCATTATACGGGCATACGTCCAGACAATCGTCACAACCGAAGATGCGGTTCCCCATGCGGGTTTGCAGGCCCTCATCCAGTGAGGGCCCGTCTCCGCGGTATTCGATGGTGAGATAGGAAATACATTTCGTGGCATCGACGACGTAGGGTTCGGCAATGGCGCCGGTCGGACAAGCTCGCACGCATAGGGTGCAGGTCCCACAGAGATCGGTGCCGGGTTCATCAGCCTCCAGTTCCATGGTGGTCAAAATTTCTCCAAGCAGCAACCACGAACCAAAAGTCGGGGAAACGAGATTGGAATGTTTGCCGATCCACCCCAAGCCGGCTTGTTGCGCCCAGAATTTTTCCATCACCGGGCCTGTATCCGCGTAGCTGCGTGTGGCGCAATCCGGTTCGAGAGACTTGAGCACCCGTTCAAGTTGTTTGAGTTTTTTCTTGAATACGCGGTGGTAATCCTCTCCCCAGGCATACCGGGCAATCCGGCCGTTGCCCCGACGCTCATCCGGGATCGCGTCGGTCCAGTAATTGAGCCCGAGGGCAATAATCGAACGACAGTGGGGCAAGACCTGCGTGGGATCGGCACGGCGTTCCGGAGTACGTCGCATCCACTCCATGGTGCCGTAGTAGCCTTGGGTCAGCCAATATCGCAGGCGGTCGAGCAGGCTGGTTTGGGAATGACCGGACGGAGAGCAATCCTGGTCAGTAGTTGAAGACGGGACGCGGGCGATGCCTACGGCATGAAACCCCTGCTCAAGCGCAGCTTGTTTTAAAAGACGGGTAGTTGACGACACGAAAGGGACCCCTCTTTTCCTTCTGCCATTCCAAGCAAGATGCCCAAGTGGTCATTCCGAGCGAAGCGAGGAATCTGCCTGCTCCCCTCCTTTGTAAGGAGGGGCGAGGGGAGGTAGAGACTTCAGCCTTTTTCCTTAATCCTTGTAGACTTTTCTCGGTTGCGTGGTCATGGGTTGACTGTCACCGCACGCGAACATCACGCTGAACCGGGCCGAACAATTGTCCGTGCCGCAGGCACTACAGGAGCCCACGATTTTAGTTTTCCAGTCGGTTTGTTTCTCATCGATAGCGCAGCTTGTCTTGCCGCCCTTGGAGATATCAACCCACGGATCATCATATCCGGGAAAATTTGCAACTGTGCATCCTGATGGGATCGGCACCTCACACGTGCGGCCTTGTTCTCCCTTCACCATTCCCAGATTACAGATCGATTCGGTCCGGGGTTCGGCATAGGCCACCGTGCCGTTCATGAACAGGATTCCGCTTGCGACGAATACCAGAGACAATGCCAAGTGGTTCTTCATGCGAGTCCTCTTTCGATTTTTTGATCCCGGAAACAGCAAAATTTTCCCTACAATAGAACGCTTGGATCACAAGAGCAAGTCCCGTAGGCAGGTTAGCGAAGCGTAACCTGACAGCTTCGCTGTTTTCTCCCTCTCCCCATCGCGGGAGAGGGCCGGGGTGAGGGGGCCGGAAAGAAAAAACAGCAACGTTGCTATGTACCGTCCATCGTTTCCCGAATGACCAGATCGGTCACGGAACGCACCGCGTCCGGGATGCCGTCGCCTTCGAGCCGGCAAAGCCGGAAGTGATCGAGTTGCCGGTCCGCGCCGGCGCCATTCCGAATGATGGTGAGAGAATGGCGTAACTCCTTCTCGCAAGCGAGTGCCCCGGCATCTTCTGTGAGACCTTCGACAAGCGCCGACACTTGATCACTGATATCGACGCGCCCGCCCACGGTGGGGTCGCCGAAAAACGCCATCACACCGTAGCGTGAAGCCAACCATCGATTCTCGACAATGACTTCGGATGCCGGTTCCGGTGGTAACGCGCCGGCGGCATCCTGGCGGAGCAATTTGCGGATAAGAGAAGCATACACGGCTGCAACGGCGAGTGCGTCGTCAAGGCTGGTGCAGACGTCACAGATACGCAACTCGATCGTGGGGTATTTCGGCGATGGCCGGAGATCCCACCAGAACTCGCTACCGTTCTCAATAAACTTGAGAGACTGGTACGTTTCCAACAGGTTTTCATATTCGCGTCGCGTGGAAAATGCCGGCGGGAGACAGAAACGCGGCATCACGTTCAAAAGGTTGAGCCGGTAGGATTTGAATCCGGTCTCTCTGCCCGCACTGAACGGTGACGACGCGGACAAGGCATTCAGCAACGGGAGGTAGCGCCTGAGGGCAGTCATGATCCGGATGCGTGATTCCGGGTCGCCGAATCCGGCGTGAATGTGCATGCCGCCCACGAGAAGAGACCGTCGCTCCTGAAGCGTAATCGCCAGTCGTTGGTATCGCTCCTTCGGCGTTGGGAGTTGCAGTCGCCAGTCGGCAAACGGATGCGTGGATGAGGCCATCACCGCGACTTCGTGCTGCCTCGCTGCATCAATAACCAATCGACGTGTTTCGGTCAGCGCGTTACGCAATTCAACGAAATTCGCGCAAACCCGGGTGTTGGTCTCGATTTGAGATCGAAGAAATTCGCGCACCACGGTATGCGGTCCGCTGGCCCGCTCGCAGGTTTCAAAGATCGCAGGATCGGGATCAGCAATCAGGTCCCGTGATTCCGGGTCGACCAGGAAAAATTCCTCTTCAACCCCGAGCGTGATGGTCAAGTCATTGTCAGGCATCCCGGCAACATACCGCACTCATCATTCGAGGAACAAGATACGCATAACTCAGCCGTCTTTTCACCATCCTCGACGCTTGTCCCCGACATTTTTAATCGGGGATCTCAATCGAAAGTCCAAGGTCGTTGCCTTTCTTCTTCTGTTATCCCCGCCCTGATCGGGAATCCAGGGGCTTTGTATTTGTAGCCGCGTCATCTCATGGCACTGTCTTTTAAGCGGTCATTCCGAGCGAAGCGAGGAATCTGCTATTAGCCGTATCAAACTTGGGGGGGGCTGAGACTTCTTGATTCAACCTCAAACATGGTCTATATTGGACTATAAAATGTTGATTGGAGGGCCTATGACTACCAAACATGCCAAACTCAACCGGGCGTGGACCGTGGCCGAAGCCAAGGCGCGACTGTCCGAAATTCTACGTCTTGCCGAAGAGGAAGGACCACAGCGAATCGGCACCCGCCGGTCATTCGTGGTCGTGCCCGCCGCTACGTGGGACGCGAAAACGCCGCCACGCAAGCCGTTGGGCCAGTGGCTGGTTGAGAACATGCCGCGTGGAATAGAGCTTCAAGTCCCGAGCCGCCGTTCTGACCGGAAGATCCCGTTCATCGATGAAGAAAGAGCATGAACGGCTATCTTCTGGATACGAACGTCATCTCAGAGGTCATACGAAGCACTCCGCACACACGCGTCGTCACGTTTCTCACCAAACACGACGACCTATGGCTGTCGTCAATTGTAATACACGAGTTGGAATATGGCTTAGAGCGTATGGCGCAAGGACAACGACGATCCGGTCTGCAGGATAGTCTGCTGGGGGTTATTGCTGAATACGAAGACCGCATCCTGCCTTTGGAGAGAGTAGGGGCGGAATGGGCAGCCCGGTTTCGGGCGCAAGCGCACCGGTTCGGACGCACGCTGGACTTGGGCGATGCGCTGATCGCGGGAACCGCGAAAACCCATGACCTCGCCATAGTAACCCGCAACGTCAGAGATTTCGACGTTTTAGAGGTACAGGTGGTCAATCCGTGGCAGACACGGTGACGTTGGGTCGCCAGAAATGCCAGAATCTTTTTTCCCTGTCATCCCCGACTACAAAAATGACGTTACTTTGCAGAATGTGACGAAGGCTCCATGTTGGTCATCCACTCGCCGTTCCAGAGTCGATCAAGAAACTCCTGCCAGGGCAGAATGATAATGCCATCCACTTGGCGAGCCGTCGGTTCCATGGACACCAGCACGTAGCGTGACATCAGGGCTTCTTCCCGGAGTGCCAGTAATCCTTTCAGGTCCCGGTGTGATATGGTTTTCTTGGCCTTCACTTCGATGGCGAGTGTGCCGACAACAAAATCCACTTCAAATTGGGACTTGGAACGCCAGTATCTTGGCGGGCTGAGCTGGTGGTAATCGCAGAATGCCTTGATTTCCTGTAATACAAAAGTCTCGAACGCCTCGCCGTACTCGACTGTGCCCAAGGCCAGACCACGACGCCCCTGCAGGTGCCGCGCCAGACCAACGTCAAACACATAGTACTTGGAAGTCGAGATCGCCTTGCGTTTGCGGGTTTCGGTATAGGCGGGGACTTCGTGTGCGATGAACGTGTCTCGAAGAATACCGTAATACTCTCGAACTGTGGAGACAGGAACCTGGGCGTCACTCGCAATCTGCGAGAAATTGATCATCTGGCCGTGTGAGAGTGCCGCCACTTCAAGGAACCGGCTGAATGCGCCGATATTCCTGACCAGGGCTTCGGCTGCGACTTCTTCCTTGAGATAATCTCCCGAGTAGGCGGCCAGATCTTCTTCCGGCGCGTCGGAAAAATAAATCGACGGCAGCAAGCCGAATTCCAGCGCCCTTTCCAAACGAAAATGTTCGCCGAGTTCGGTACGCACAAATGGATGCAGCACGCGGGAGCGCGCCCGGCCGCCGAGTAAATTAACGCCTTTGCGGCGTAACGTCCGTGCGCTTGATCCGGTCAGGAAAAAGCGAATGCCGTACTCTTCGATCATGAGTTGGACTTCGTTCAACAACGCCGGCATCTTTTGAATTTCGTCGATTACAATGAGCTGAGTGTCCGGGGTGAGCGCCTCCCTGATCAACGCCGGATTTCTGGAGAGACGGATAAAGAGCGTCTGATCGAGCAGGTTATACGTGCGGACATCAGAGAGCTGCTGGCGGATCAACGTGGATTTCCCCGTCTGCCGTGGACCGAACAGAAAACAGGACTTCTGTTGCAAAAGCGCTCGGGCATCAAGATAGCGTGTAATATTTGGAGCAGACATAGCCATGACAAAAATTATGTAATTTGGTGAATATTATGATAATTGACAAATATATTGTCAATTTTACGGTCTTTATCATGTCTGATCATCCCTAACATAGTCATTCCGAGCGTAGCGAGGAATCCGCATTTCCGTTGCCGTCATCCCCGACCAGATTGGGGATACAGGGTCTTTGCCTTGTTGTCTTCTTTCTATTTTCTTCAGAACCAACATTTTCTGTAGCTATTTGTATATAAGAATATATATACTTTTCCTATAATGAAACTAGCGTTCTCTGGCTTTGAATGGGATGAGGGGAATCGGAAGCATTGCCAAAAACATGGACTCAGCCCCAAACAGATCGAATACTTCTTGCAGCAGGATAACCTGTTGGTTGCGCCTGATGTGCGGCACGCCAAACAAGAGGAGCGCAATCTGGCTATCGGTCGGGCGCAAACGGCAAAACCGATGCTGGTAGTCTTCACCATCAGGAAAGTCGACGACACGGTGCGGCTCCGTCCAATCAGCGCTCGGTACATGCATGAGAAGGAGGCCCGGAAATATGAAGAAGAAAGTGCCAAGATTTAAGACCGATCAGGAAGCCGAACAGTTTCTGGAGCGGGATCTGACGGACTACCTGAATCTGAAACAGTTTACCCCCGTTACGTTTAAGTTGTTGCCCAAGACCAGGCAAGTCAATCTGCGGTTTTCCGAACCGCTATTGAACGCCGTCCGCAAACGAGCGGCGCAGGAAGGCATTTCGTACCAAAAATTCATTCGCCGGGCGGTGGAAGGCTCACTCAAGAACTAGATTGGCACCCATGAAGCGTAAGCTATCAGCTAGAGAAATTGCACGAGAAATGGCAAATATTATGGTGCAGCATCTGGAAACGTTACCTGCACAGGAACGTCATAGAAAGATTATGGCGGGACAAAAAGTTTTGAAAGTTGAGGTAGCCGATGCGGTTGATTTCTAAATACGTTCACCACGCTCTCCATTTGGCCGTCCGGCAAATACCAGGGTGGCTGGTTAGTGCGCTATTGCTGATATGGATGCCCGTTCCGGGTATTGCCGACGACCGGATTCTCACCCTGGCCACCTGGAATATTGAACACTTGGCTGCTGCTGATGATAAGGGTTGCCGGCCACGGGACTCATCGCAGTATGAGGACCTCAGGAGGTACCTGGACCGGACTGGTGCGGACGTGGTTGCGTTCCAGGAAGTAGAGAATCTGAGTGCGGCAAAGAGAATATTTCCGGTTGCGGATTATGATATTCACATATCGGAAAGACCCAGCCGTAAGTTCGCGGTTTGTTCTCATTCTGCCAACAACAGATTGATGCAGCGTACGGGATTTGCCGTTCGCAAAGACATGAGTGAGCGCTTGGGAATACGGGTGGTTCGACAACCTGACGTCAGGGAACTGGAAGGGGATTATGGTTCGGGACGCAGGGGCGTCTATCTCGTCTTGGAGCACGTTGATGGAGAAAACAAGGTAGCAACCGGCGCGCCATTGCACCTGCTTTCCATACACCTGAAATCGGGATGTAGGTACCAAGCTGTGGAGGGCAAAAACTCCGGTCCGTGCGGCATCCTCAATAAGCAGATTGACGTATTGTCTGCCTGGATCAATGCTCGCGACCGCTCAGGACAGAATTTTATCATTGCCGGCGACTTCAACAGGCAGCTTGACTGGTTGAGCGACGCCGTATGGTTACGACTGGAAGCCGGTGGCAAGACCGGAACATATGTTGACCTGGAAAAAGCGCTGCACGGAGTCAAACATCCGAAGCCCTTTAATCGGAAATACCCTTACGCCATCGATCACGTCATTTACAATCAGGCCCTGGATGGCCTGATAGTTGAAGCAAAAACATCTTTTGATGCCAAGGCGGGCAAGTATTCGGACCACCTGCCGCTTTTTGCTGTTTTTGATCTGTCGCGTTTCGAGGAAAGAAAGCAAGAATGACGGAAAGAGAAAAGACAACGATGACAGAGGGGGATAGTAGGGGATGACAACAAGGAGGCTATTTTCGTATCAATGGCCCCTTAAAAGAAGGCGTCATGAGATGGCGCGGCTACAGAAGAAGGAAATGACAGGAATACGAAGCAGCCTCAAAAAAACGCAGGCCCGGAGGAACATTCCCTCGGGCCTGCGTTGCTTAAACACGAAGCGCAATGCTTCGAAGCTCTTACATCATGCCGCCCATTCCGCCCATGCCGTGGTCGTGGCCGCCCATGGCTGGTTCTTTCTTTTCTTCCGGCAGATCGGTCACGGTGACTTCGGTGGTGAGCATCAAGCCCGCGACGCTTGCGGCGTTTTGTAACGCGCAGCGCGTCACTTTGGTCGGGTCGATGACACCGGCATCCACCAGATCGACGTATTCGTCCGTGGCCGCGTTGTACCCGTTACTGGCTTTGGCGCTACGGACTTTGTCCACCACGATCGAGCCTTCGACTCCGGCGTTCTCCGCGATCAGCCGGATCGGCTCTTCGCATGCCCGCCGGACAATGTTGACGCCGAATTGTTGATCGCCGTCCAGTTTCATTTTTTCCAACGCGGGAACCGACCGGAGCAGCGCCACGCCGCCGCCGGGGACAATCCCTTCTTCCACGGCCGCTTTCGTCGCGTGCAACGCGTCTTCCACGCGGGCCTTCTTCTCTTTCATTTCGGTTTCCGTCGCGGCCCCGACGTTGATGACCGCCACGCCGCCCACGATCTTCGCCAACCGCTCTTGCAGTTTTTCACGGTCGTAATCCGAGGTGGTTTCCTCGATTTGCGCCTTGATCTGTTTGACCCGGCCTTCGATCTGCTTGGGGTCGCCGGCGCCTTCCACGATCGTGGTGTTGTCCTTGTCGATGGTCACGCGCTTGGCGCGACCGAGGTCCGTGAGTTTCACGTTCTCCAGTTTCACGCCCACTTCTTCGGAAATCACCTGGCCACCGGTCAGGATGGCGATGTCTTCCAGCATGGCTTTCCGGCGATCACCGAAGCCCGGTGCTTTGACCGCGGCGATGTTCAGGGTGCCGCGCAGTTTGTTCACGACCAGGGTCGCCAGGGCTTCACCCTCGACGTCTTCGGCCACGATGACGAGCGGTTTGCCCATTTTGGCCACTTGCTCCAGGATGGGGAGCAGGTCCTTCATGGCGCTGATTTTCTTTTCGTGGATCAGGAGAAACGCATCTTCGAGAGAGGATTCCATGCGTTCGGCATTGGTGACGAAGTAGGGGGAGATGTACCCGCGGTCGAATTGCATGCCTTCGACCACGTCCAGCGAGGTGCTCATGGACTTGGCTTCTTCAACGGTAATGACGCCGTCTTTGCCGACTTTGTCCATGGCTTCGGCAATCAGGTCGCCGATGGTGGAGTCGTTGTTGGCGGAAATGGCGCCGATTTGCCCGATCTCTTTCTTGTCCTGACAGGGTTTGCTGAGCTTCTTCAGTTCCGAGGTGGCCGTTTCAACGGCTTTTTCAATCCCGCGCTTCAATTCCATAGGATTCGCGCCGGCGCTGAGGTGCTTCACGCCTTCGCGGAAAATGGCCTGGGCCAACACCGTGGCGGTCGTGGTACCGTCACCGGCCACGTCACTGGTTTTGCTGGCCACTTCCTTGACCAGTTGGGCTCCCATATTCTGGTAGGGATCCTTGAGATCGATTTCTTTGGCGACGGTCACGCCGTCCTTGGTGATCGTGGGGGCGCCGAATTTCTTGTCCAGAATGGCGTTCCGGCCTTTGGGACCCAACGTGGCTTTGACGGCATTGGCCAATTGGTTCACACCCTGGAGAATCGCGCTCCTGGCTTGATCACTATACAATAGCTGCTTAGACATAATGTTCCTCCATCAAATTAAAGTCATACTTGAATTTTATTCTTTGGGGTTACTTAAATATTTAGGAATCGACGAAGACGCCCAGGATGTCTTCCTCTCTCAGAATCAGGCAATCATCGTTTTCGATCCTGATCTTGGTTCCGGAATATTTGTCGAAGAGGACCTGGTCTCCGACTTTCAGGGATTTGACGTCTCTTCCGACACCTTCAACCGTTCCCCGTTGGGGTTTTTCCCTGGCGGAATCCGGCACGTAGATCCCTCCGGCCGTGCGTTCGAGTTCTTCCGTATAGGTCACGAAAATGCGGTCGCCAAGGGGCAAAAAGCCCTTGGCCGCCGTGCCCTTGGTTTCTTCTTTTTCCTTGGTTTGTGTGGCCATGTGACAACTTCCTCCTTTAGTTAATAATCTCGGTTTTCGATGTGTGGTAACTGTATGATAATATTCGGAAACCCTGATGGTTCGAGGACTTCATGAAATGGTCAAAGCAAGAGGTAAATCCTGTTTTCCAAAAGTCAAGCTCCTGAAACAAAAAAATGTGGATGGGGGAATGGGAGGCTCAAGGAACCTCTGATTTATTGTGATAGCGGGATGCAGGGCAAGGCGTCCCGGAGCGAAACCTGAGGCTTATCATAGAGATAGGTGAAGGTTGAGCGAGGACACAACGCAGCCCTGCGCCCGATAGTGCAGTAAATCAGAGGTTCCCTAGTTCCGTAAGGCGTCGAAATCCTGCAATTCGGCCTTCATGAACTCACGCAACCGCTTGATTATTCTGGCTTCCAACTGTC
>JAPPLK010000067.1 GCA_028819435.1 Nitrospira sp. | reverse complement strand
CCTTATCGTATTGATATTTCAAGGCTACGTCCGAGTGCGGAGGCAAATTTTTCCAAAGTGGACAAGCGAATGTCTTCGGCGTGATTTTCAATTCTGGAAATGGCCGATTTCCGGGTATGCAGTTTCTCGGCCATTTTTTCTTGCGTTAAACCTGAAGCTTCACGAGCTTCCTTGAGCAATACCCCGATTTTGAACGCCTTGTAGGCTTCCTCAAAACCTTCTCTGAATTCAACGTCAGATTTCTTCCTCTTACGGATGTAGGCTTTAAGATCGCTCATTGCGAATGTCTCCTGTTGAGATACCCTTTCTTGCGATTTTCAGCGATTTTGATTTCTTTCTTGGGTGTTTCCTGGGTTTTCTTTTGAAACCCATGAGTTAAGATGACCACATTGCCGCGCTCTAGAAAGCCTAGAAGCCGAAAAGTATTCCCACCGAACGGGACTCTGACTTCCCAGATACCATCAGTATTGACTAACTTTTTGAAATATTGGACGGGGACCGCATCAAGTTCTTCGATGAGTTGCAAAACCCAAGCAACCTTCCGGGCTTGCTGGGACGTGAGCGCGTCCAAGAATTCTTCAATAGGACATCCTCCGGATTCGGTACGGTAGAAAATTATTTCTCGCACGAACTATGTTAACGTATACGTGAACATCGTTCAATGGGTTACGGAGAAAATTGTAGGGCAGTCTGTGTTTGAGTGCCAACTGACAGGCTTTTCCATTTTCAATTGAAACATTGACTATAGTAAATATTTATAATATATATATTGAGTATGTATAACAGAAAACTCAACCTGTCCGGCCTGCTAAAGCAAGGGAAATCCGCTTTTCTGTTTGGTCCTCGTGGTGTGGGGAAGACCGTGTTGGCGCAGGATTATCTGAGCCGCGTTCAACACGCAGAAAGCATCGACTTGTTGAGTTTGGACGTCTATCGACGCTACGTTGCCGAACCCGGGCTGTTTCGTCTGGAAATAGAACAACGATTGCGGGACATCCCTGAAAAAGAAACGCTCACCGTTCTCATTGATGAGGTGCAAAAATTCCCCGGGCTGCTTGACGAAGTGCATTACCTGATCGAACGGCACAAAGGCAAGGTTCAATTTCTGCTGACCGGCTCCAGTGCCAGAAAACTCAAGCGTTCGGGCGCCAATCTTCTGGCCGGACGGGCATGGACGTTAAGGTTGCATCCGCTAAGCTCACAGGAACTTGCGCTTGATCTGCGCAAGGCCCTGACCATTGGTACGTTACCCGGCATCTATCAGGAAACCCGGTCCTCGGCAAAACGATCATTGAAGGCCTACGTGGAAACCTATCTCAGGGAAGAGGTGATGCAGGAATCATTGATCAGGAAAATTGATCATTTTATTCGTTTACTTGACGTTGCCGGGCAGGTGAATGGTGAACCCGTCAACTTTACGGCCGTTGCCAGGGACACCGGCGTCAGCGTGAGAACGGTTCAGGAATATTTCGATATATTAGTAGATACGTTACTTGCCTTTCGTATAGACGGTTGGAGCTATTCGGTGCGCAAACAATTACGCCAAAGCCCCAAGTACTATTTCTTTGATTGTGGCGTCTTGAACGCGGTGAGAGGGGAACTCCAGACTGAGTTGAAGTCGAGCAGCTATCGCTATGGCAAGCTGTTTGAAACCTTCATCGTCAACGAACTGATCAGGGCCAACGATTACAACGAGTCGGGCTATCGCTTTCATTACTGGCGTACCAATACCGGCATGGAAGTCGATTTGGTGCTGACGCGCGGTCCGAACGATTCGCCCAGAGCCGTTGAAATCAAATCACAAGCCTCGCCCAAAGAATCAGACCTGAAAGGACTCATGGCGTTTGCATCAGAAAATCACACAGCGAATCTGTTTTGTCTCTGTCAAACCCCACGGAAATATACTCTTGGTTCAATACAGGTTTTACCCTGGCAGAAGGGCATAGAAATTCTGCTCCAAGGATAGGCCGCGCCGTGAATCACGGCCGTTGCTCGCATGGTGCGACCGCAGAAGAGTAGGTCGGATTAGCGTAGCCCTTTGACTTCGCTCAGGACAGGCGTAATCCGATTCTTTCTCTCTTCGTCGATCCTGGAAGATGTCAGGTTACGCTTCGCTAACCTGACCTACGGGGCTGCATAACACCGCAAATTGATGTTTCTGCTCTCATGAAACTCTATTCGTACATTGTCGCCCATGACGGTGGGTTTGCGCCAAATCCATTTTGGGGATACTGCACTCTTGCTAACTGCAAGCCGAAGATCAGGCGAACGGCTGAGGTTGGCGATTGGATCGTTGGCTTGAGTCGTAAGGCGAAGGGAAACCGAGTTATCTATGCAATGCAGGTGGAAGAGATTCTCAACTACGGACAGTACTACCACGACAAACGATTTGCCGAAAAAATTCCAAAATACTCCAAGCGTAAATTGATCTACAAACGGGGGGACAATATCTACAAACCCTTGCCCAATGGTGTGTTCCGGCAATTGCGGTCAGCGCACTCCAAGGAATGCCATGAGAATCCAAAGGCCAAGGCGGTTGACTTGAGCGGCATCAACGTCCTTATTGCAAGGACATTTCGCTATTTTGGCGGGTGTGGTCCTGAATTGCCCGAGCACTTGGACACGTTGAAAGCTGGTCGGGGACACAAGTGCCGTTTCCAGCCTGAAACAATAGATGGCTTTCTGGAATTTATTGAAGAGTACCCGCCGGGCTTGAACGCTCCACCATCCGATTGGCCAAGTGACGACGATTCGTGGAGGGAAGGGAACAGATGAAACTGATTTTCAGCCGAAAAGGGTTCGACTCCTCTGCTGGGGGCGTACCGAGCCCCATATTCCCGGATGGCCGCATGGTGTCGTTACCCATTCCAGATGAGAGGTCGAAAGTCTCCTATGCGGATATTTCATACAATGGTGCTTCGCTTGGTCCTCTGGTTGCCCAACTGACAGGTGGCCGGATACCTGCTCACTCCCGTGCCCATATTGACCCTGATCTTGCACAAGATAGTCTCCCGCGTTTGGCTGGTTGGCGTCCCATTTTCGGTCAGACTGGTCCTGCTCAAGGCCACCTTCGGAATAATGGAGTTGGGGCAGGTGATCTTTTTTTATTCTTCGGGCTCTTTCGGCGTATCGAAGTCCGGGATGGGTTCTATACATGGGTCAAAAATGTTCGACCATGCCACGTCATTTGGGGGTGGTTGCAGATTGGGGAAATTTTGCCAATCGAGAGCGCGAAGCCACCATCCGGTTATGAATGGGCTGAATACCATCCTCATTTTCGTCAAGAAGGTGAATCGAACAATGTGATGTACGTGGCGAGCCGCCATTTGGAAATAGATAACGTGGACACGGACAGCCTGTCTGGAGCAGGAGTTTTCTCCTATTTCTCCGCCAGTCGGCAGTTAACCGCTCCGTTTGCGGAAAAAACGACGACTTGGAACCTTCCTGCTTGGTTTCATCCAACCGGGAAACGGATGCCGCTCACATACCATAGAAATGTGCAGCGATGGCGTCGTCAAGGTGAGCGAACCGAATTGAAGACTGTATCGAGGGGACAGGAATTCGTCTTGGACTGTGATGAGTATCCGGAGGCCGTTGGTTGGGCTTGCGATCTACTTCAAAAGCAACAAATTGGCAAAACAGTATAGTGTGATGGGAGAATGAGCCCCGACAACAAGAATAACGGCTATGAAACAGTTACAGGAAGATTTATGGCAAAGCACGATTCACAGTATGGACACGTTGAATACCTATGCGTACTTCCTCCGGAGACCGGAAGGAAACGTGCTTTTTTACAATACAGGCAACGATGGTGATCTCGAAAAAATAGCTGAGTTGGGAGGTATGCAGTTCCAACTTCTCAGCCATCGGGATGAATCGGGGCCATCCTTGAAACGCATAAAAGATCGGTTCGGTTCCAAGTTGTGTTGTAGTGCACTGGAAGCCCCGGTTATCGGCAAAGACGTCCTAATCGATGTAACTTTTCAGGAAGAAGATCATCACCTGGGTGATATTGACATCATCCATACCCCCGGTCATACCGCCGGCAGTATTTGTTTTTTCTACAAGTCGCCTTACGGGAAATCCTATCTTTTTACCGGCGATACGATCTTTCAGTCGGATGGGAAGTGGGCGACCCTGGCCTTCCCCAAGGCAGGTGGTAGCGACGCGTCGCTTGCCGACAGCCTGTTACGGCTGAGAAACCTCAAGCCCGACATTGTCATGAGCAGCGCTTTCGTCGGTGACGTGTCGTTCGTGGAAGTCACCGGCGACGAATGGGTTCAAACCATTGACGACAATGTTAGCCGATTGAGGAAAGAATCCTGACTACCAAAAATTCAGCCACCGCTTAGCGCGATTGAGGTAGAGTTAGGTGGACTCGACGGATGGGATACCTTCGGCTGCGGCGGCTCGAATGAGCGCGGCGTCGAGGCTGGCGAGTGCTGCTTCCTGCCGTTTGGCCAACTCCAGATAAATAGCATCATAGAAAGACAGGCCGTGCGTTTGGGCGAGGGAAAAAGCTGTTGAGAGGTCGAGTTCCGTATCGGTTTGTATGAGAAGCCACCTCAAGGCTTCCAAACATTCAGTTAAACGTCCCGTGGAAATGTGACCTCGGCGTTTGGCTACGATCAAGCAGTTGCGGACTTCGAGGTGCCACAATTGCGGTACAAGAGCCCTGTCCTTTGTCAGACGGGATTGTGTGAACTCGGCTCGCGGATCTTTTTGATCATGGAGGAGCCACGCCATGGTGATTGACGCGTCAAGAACCAGGGCACTCAATAGTGATGTCCTTCATGACGGGCGGCGAGAATATCCTCGATGGACATGTCAATGCCTTTCCATGATGCGCGCCACGCCTTGAAACGCTCGACTGCCTCCTTGCGGGCGGTGCGGTCCTGCTTCTTTGCCGGAACCAAGTGGGCAACAGGTTTGCCGTGACGGGTGATCGCAATCGTTTCGCCGCGCTCAACGGCGCTCAGGAGTTGTGCGAGATGGGTTTTGGCTTCGGTTGCTTGAACTTCACGCATATTTCTTTTTTAACTGGTTTTTTTAACTGGTTGAAATTAGCACAGGATTCAAAGCCAGGTCAACTCTATCGTCTGGCCTGACGGCTCTTCCCCCCACCGGTTCAGCCTTCGCCTGACGGCTTGGCTTCACCGACTCCCCCTCAAGGGGGGAGTGATGCTGGCGGGGCTACTTGGTCTTTTTGACGTAGACTTTGTATACCGTTTTGGGGTTTGTCTCTTCTTCTTCGAGGCCGACCCATTCGTGGCCGGTGGTTTGGCACCAGGCGGGCATGTCTTTTTTGATGCCTTCGTCGTCGGAGAGGACTTCGAGGACCTGGCCGGTGGTGAGTTCCTTGATTTTCTTGGAGGTGAGAATGATGGGCATGGGGCAGAAGTACCCCAGCGTATCGAGTGTGATGTCGGATTGGATCATGTGTTGAATTTCCCCTCACCTTCCCCCTCACCCTGCCCTCTCCCGCCAGGGGAGAGGGTAAGACTTTCAAGGAGAGGAGGATTGCTTTATTCCTCAAATAAACAAATTTACTGAGCCGTCTTTGGCTTCCGCGAGGTAGGTTGAGACTCCGGCGAGTTGGTCTACGCCGTCGATCAGGGTTTCCTTTGAAATACCCAGCAACCCCAACGTGGTGGTACAGGCGATCATTTTGACACCGAGATCCTGCGCGGTTTCGATCAGTTCAGGGACCCCGGGCATGTGGTTTTCCCGCATGACCTTTTTCATCATCGTGGTGCCCAGCCCGCCGTAGTTGAATTTCGAAAGGGGCAGACTCGCGGCGCCTCCCTTGTTGATCCACCCGAAGGCCTTGCGCAGAAGGTCTTTGGCGGCACTGGTTGCCCCGGGTTTGCGAATGACGTTCAGCCCCCAGAAGGTGAAGAACATGGTCACGTGCATGCCCATGGCTGCGGCGCCGGTGGCAATGATGAAGGCGGCCATGGCTTTATCCATGTCTCCGCTCAGGAGCACGATGGTCACCCGTTCCGGTTTGGATTCGTGAAGCTCGGCAAGGGTCTCGGCTGGTTGGACTTGGGTCATCGTCATGGGATCACCTGTTTTGATCTGCTAAAGGGTCGATGCTTGCAAGCAGGACAACCTATCAGAAGTTGTATATCACCTTTTTGAGGTTGTCAACAAAGCACGATTTCAGTAAACAGGGGCATGGCCGGGATTGTCGAGAGTATTCCCAATTTCAGCGAAGGCCGCGACCCGGCCGTCATCGAGCAACTCAAACACGCCCTGACCGCGACTCAAGGAGTGGCCCTGCTCGACCGGCACCGGGACGTGGACCATCACCGATGCGTCCTGACCATGGCCGGGTCCGTCGAGTCCATTGAGGCGGCTGCTTTTGCAGTGGTTGCCAAGGCTGCGGAATTGATCGACCTGAAGCACCATGCAGGCCAGCACCCTCGTCTCGGGGCCTGTGACGTGTTGCCGTTTGTTCCGTTGTCGGGCTCGACGATGGAGCAATGCGTCCGGCTCGCGCACCGGGTCGGGGCGCGAATCGGGCGGGAACTGCGCATACCGGTTTTTCTGTATGAGGAAGCCTGCGAACGCCCCTTTCGCAAGAGATTGGAACAGATTCGGAAAGGTGGGCTGGAGTTCCTGATGAAGCGAATGGCCACCGATCGGGCATGGGCTCCGGATTTCGGTCCGGCGGAACCGCATCCGGCGGCCGGCGTGATCGCGGTCGGGGCTCGTCATCCGCTCGTTGCTTTCAACGTGGTGTTGCAGACTCAGGATTTGTCCATAGCGCGGGATATCGCCAGGCGCGTCCGGGCCTCGAACGGCGGGCTGCCGGCGCTCAAGGCCATCGGGCTGGAACTGAAAAGCCAGGGCTTGGTACAGGTGTCGATGAATCTCACTGACTATCACCAAACGCCCGTTCACGTGGCGTTCGAAGCCGTGAAACGAGCCGCGGCCCTCAAAGGCGTCGCCGTGGTGAAAAGCGAGTTGGTGGGGCTGATCCCCCAGGAGGCTCTTGCGCAGACCAAGGGACATGACCTTCAGGTTGATGCCTTGACCCATACGCAAACTCTGGAGCATCGACTCGAACAATGCGGGTTGGGGTAGGGCTAGGCAGGAGGCACGGTTCTCTTTCCCCTCCTTTGTAAGGAGGGGTGAGGGGAGGTAGAGGGGTTCTCTGGTAGTGGGGGGGGGGGGGGGGGGCCGGGCCCGAGGGGGGGGGGGGGGGGGGGGGGGTGTTGTTGTGTTTTTTTTTTT
>JAPPLK010000029.1 GCA_028819435.1 Nitrospira sp. | reverse complement strand
GATCCTGCCAGAAAACTCCACTTATCACATGTCTCAAATCAGGGGAAGCTTACGTCCATTCTTACTTTCTTGTCTATTGTGTTGGCATTGCTCTTTCCCGTCAATTCACGCTTTGACTCAAGCTTGAATGACACATCCTTCCCTCTATTCCTGCCGTAACACGGCCAGGGGCGGTTCGCCGAGAATTTTGAAGGTGCTCAGCAACCCCACGGCCACGGCCAGTCCCACGGTTACCAGCAGACCCCAGCCCAACACCAGGGGTTGAACGGACCAGGCGAGATCGAGGAAAAAATGCAGGATGGCCCAGGAGAGCGTGCTGGCCAACCCCACGCCGACCAGACCCGCCAAGCCACCGATCAGGGCAAATTCCACGGCAAAGGATGCCACCACGACCCGGCGTGTTCCGCCGATGGCCTTGAGAATGGCCGACTCGTACAGGCGACGGTACCGCGTCGACGAGACGGCCGCGGTCATGACGACCGCGCCGCTTGCCATGCTCAAGAACGCAATCCCCTGAATCGCCCAGGCCAACTGCTCCAACAGCCTCGCGACGTTGGCCAGCACGTCACCGACCTTGATCGCGGTCACGTTGGGCAGGGCTCGAACAAGCGCGTGCTGGAGCGGGAGTTCTTCTTCGGCTTCGACCTTTGCTGAGACAATGTAGGTCATCGGGGCTCCGTCCAGCGCGCCCGGGGAAAGAATCATGAAAAAGTTCATGGTAAAACTGCCCCAGTCAACCTGCCTCGTACTTTGGACGACCGCGGACACGGGGGCCCCTTGCACGGTGAACTCGATCGTGGACCCGACGTCCACACCGAAGTTGGCAGCGGCCTGGTCTTCAACCGACACGCGGATGGAAGCTTCCTGCTGCCGAGCATCCGTTTGCTTCGCGTCTGGCGAATCAGCCGCCCACCATGCCCCTTTGACCACGACATTGTCTCGGGGGAGCGCCGAGAGAGCCGTGAGCACGTATTCCCGGGTGAAGTACCATCCGTTCTTTTTGCCCTTGTGCTCTTCCGGATCAATCACGTGACCGTCGATCGCCCTCAGCCGCGCCCGGACCACGGGGGTGAGCCGGTACGGAGCCTGGGGGGCTTCCCGTTGCACGATTTCTTCAAACGCCTCCCGTTGATCCGGCTGAATGTCGATAAAGAAAAACGTCGGGGCATCCTTCGGAATGCGTTCTCCGAGGGCGACGAGCAACGATGATTTCACCAGCGCGACCGTCACGATGACCATGACGCCGACCCCGATCGCCACGGCCATGCCCCTGGTGAAATTCCCCGGTCGTTGCACGTTGCCCAGCGCCTGCCTGATCACGAATGAACGGGGACGGGGAAGTGTGTCCAGACCGTGGAGCAACGCCCATACGCCAATTTGAAGCAGAATCACCGCGGCGCAAAACGCAACGATAAAGAGCGCCCCCAACGTGAGTGAGCGCGCTTGCCACGCGGCGAGGACGGTCAGGCCGCAACCCATCATCACGGCCGTGCCAAGCCGATGGCGGTCCCGCACAAATTGCAGTAACGCGTTCCACGTCCGCCTCAATCGCGAACCTTCGATCGGAACGTGATGCTGCTCCACTTCACGTCGGAAAACCAGCGCGGGAGGGATTGCCCTGATGGCGAGTAATGGCCAAATCGTAAAACAGAACGTCGTCACCACCCCCACCAGCAGACCTTTACTCAAGGGCAACACCGTGACGTGGCTGCTGATGGCGACCGGAATGAGTTCACCCAGGAGCACGGGCAACAGCCGTTGCAATCCGACTCCCATGGCCACTCCGCCCAGGCTGCCGAGTAATCCCATGAACAGACTCTGGAGCAGGTATACCCTCATCAGCAGGCCGGCGTCGGCTCCCAGGGTCTTCAGAATCGCCACGGTCGTGAGTTTGTGCCGCATGAACCCATGGATGGTGCAGGCAATACCGATCCCGCCCACAAACAGCGACGTCAGGCCGATGAGGCCCAAATAGGTGGTGAGCTGATCCAGGAATCTCCGAATCCGCGGTTGAGCGTCACGATACGATGAGACGCCGGCCCCCTCAGGCCCGAGTCGTCCTTGCAATTCACCTCGAAGCGGGTCAAGGGCCAGTGACTCCGGAACCCGAAGCAGGTAGCGCTCACGGATGCGACTGCCCGGCTTGACCAGGTCCGTCGCCCGTAACGCCTGCCGGGAGATCAGCACTCGCGGCCCCAAACTGAAGGCACTGGCCACGCGGTCCGGCTCTTTGACGAGAATCCCGGTCACGGCGAACCAGGCTTGTCCGATCTTGAGGTGATCGTGGAGTTGAAGCCCGAAGCTGATGAGTAAGGATTCCTGCACCACGGCCCCGAAGCAGGGAAGTGAGGGACAGTCGAGGGGAGCAAGCGAATCCCGGAGAGATTGTTGAGGGGTTATCTCCACCTGTCCGTACAACGGGTACTGATCTTCAACGGCTTTGAGTTCAACCAACTGCGTCGCTTGAGGCTCGAATTCCCTCTCCCCTTGGGAGAGAGCCTGCCCCAGACTTGATCCGGGGGTGCAGGGTGAGGGGCAGTCATCATCTGGGGTTTGGGAATACCCTGCCACGGGAACGGCTGCCATGCCCACAAGTTCCCTCACGTGCGTCACCTCGACGTGGCGCGCCTTGAGATCATCCAAGGTCTTTCTCCCGGATTCACTCAATTGATGGGCTGCGCGAATTTCCAGGTCGCCGCCCAAAAGACTCCTGGCATCGCGGAGAATGAGGGATTCCACGTTCGTCGCAAACAATTCAATGCCGACGACAGACCCGACGCCAACGGCCAAACAGGCCAGGAAGAAGACAAACTGACGCCAACTACCTCGAATTTCCCGCCACGCCATGAGGAACGAAATGGGTACTCGTTGCATGAGCTATGAACGAACCGGCACGTCCGACGCAATCGTGCCGTCATGAAGGGTGATGATCCTCTCCGTTTGTCCGGCGAGCGAAGGGTCATGCGTGACAAGAAGCAACGTACTTCCCTGATCACGATGGAGCCTGAGCAACAAATCAATGACCAGTTGCCCGGTGGCGCTGTCCAAATTCCCGGTCGGCTCGTCCGCCAGCAAAATCGGAGGACGGCAGGAAAAGGCTCGCGCCACCGCCACGCGCTGTTGCTCGCCTCCGGAGAGTTGGGTGGAATAGTGGTGCTGACGGTCTTGCAACCCCACGGCCTCCAACAATTCACGAGCACGATCCTTCGCCGTCGCATCGCCGCTCAATTCCATGGGAAGCATGACGTTTTCCAAGGCCGTCAACGTGGGGATCAGGTGAAAGGCCTGAAAAAGGTACCCGACGTTTTGCCGTCGAAAGTGCGCCAGTTGCGATTCCGTCCACGTCGTGATCTCCTGGCCGTTCAACCAAATGAAGCCGGTGGTCGGTTTATCCAATCCGGCCAACAGTCCCAGCAGGGTGGATTTCCCGCTTCCCGACGGGCCCACAATAGACACCATCTGTTTGCGCGGCACCTCAAAGGTCAACCCCTTGAGGATGGATACCACGTGGCCGCCGCCCCGGAGTTGCATGGTGAGATTCTCAACGCGAATCATGGCCTGAACCGTCTCTTTCCCCTTGGCAAACTTGCATCAATGCGGTTTATTATACACTATGGCTCCCGACCCTCACGCCCTTTACCTGTTCGCAACCGGACAACCACGGGGGGTTGTCCCTACCACCCCTGACGTTCTCTGCCGGTTCGCAACCCAACGCTTCCTTACGGGACGATGGCTCCTGATCGCCGTCGGGGTTCTCCTGCTTTTGTCAGGAGTGGGAGGGTGTGACCCGAAAGATCCTGCTCTGCCCACAACGGAAACGCAACTTGAAGAAAACGTTGCGTCTTCTCACGTTTCGAACGGTTCAGACCGCGTTGTCACAAAACCTGCTCGAATCGTGGCGTTCGGAAACAGTCTCACCGCCGGACTGGGCGTTGCTCCCGATCAATCGTACCCCGCTCAACTGCAACGTCGCCTGCGTGAGGCAGGCTATCACCATGAAGTCATCAATGCCGGCGTCAGCGGAGATACCACGACGGGCGGGTTGCGCCGCCTCGACTGGATTCTCAAAAGCGAGCCGTCAATGGTGATTCTCGAATTGGGCGCAAACGACGGCCTGCGGGGACAGCCCTTATCTCTCATGGCGTCGAATTTGGCGAAGATCATCGACGGGTTGCAGCAAGCAGGCGTCGAGGTCGTGCTGGCAGGGATGCAGATACCGCCGAATTACGGCTTGGACTATACCACGGGCTTTGCCTCGCTGTTTGAGCAATTAGCCCAAGACCACTCGGTGACCTTAATTCCCTTTTTTCTTGAAGGCGTGGCGGCGCGGAAGGACTTGAACCAGGCTGACGGTATTCATCCCACTGCAGAGGGGTACCGTATCGTCGCGGAAACGGTGTTCGACGTGATCGACCCGTTACTCAAAAAAGATCGCCTCCTTTCACAGCCCTGACAGGGCATGAAAGGAGGCGATTTCTAAATCTAAGAGGCGTCAATCCTTTTTAAAGAAAATATCCCACGCACCGTACGCAAGAACCAGGCCGATCATCGCATAATACATGGCGGTGATCCCTTCATAGCCACCACCCGGTTCATTGGCGAAAGCAGGCGAGGCACTGACAACCAGGACAGCCGCAGCAAAAATCCCCTGTATGGTCTTCTTCATTGTCTCATCCTCCTTGGCAAGCAGAAGAGCTTAATTCGAGTCCGGAAGTGCCAAATTATATAGAAACTCTGCCAGGAAAGGCAATGCTATTCTTCGAGATTGGAATGGGTTCCATCACAAAACGGCTGTTTTTTCGTATGCTTACATCCACACCACGCCACTCGCTTTTTCTCGGTGAGTTCGATCTCCACCGGGGAATGCTCCGTGCCCGTATGTGATCCATCGCAAAAGGGTTGCGTCTTGGATCGACCACACCGGCACCAATAATACTTGCCGGGCTCCATCTCCAACACGTACGGCATCCGTTGCGCAATTTTGACCGGATCTCCCATGCTTTTTCTCCTTGCGTTTGCTTCGTGAAGCCGATTTTTCAAAACGATTCCCGTTCCTGGGATCGTCATTGCCTTTCAACCTCTAATACCTTACGTTCGGGGATTCCGACAAGGTGCAGTTGAGTCCACAGTATGATCGAGGGAGGATTCGTATGCCAACCGTGACTATCTCACCAAAGTTTCAGGTGGTAATCCCAAAAGACATTCGGGATGAACTGAGCCTTGCGCCAGGGCAAAAGGTTCAAGCTATTGCCTATAACAATCGCATTGAATTGATTCCTGTGCGTCCTTTGCGCCAAATGCGTGGTTTTATAAAAGGCATTGAAACCGACGTGCCGCGTGAGGAAGAGCGGATATGAATGAGAAGAGAACTCATATCACCCCGCCAACACGCCATTCTGAGCGGTGCCGCGAATGCAAGATACGGGTTCGCGAGATACTGGAACGCATCTATGGGACGTGCCTGCGGAACCACCGGGTTTCCTGGCCAGCGCACCTCTCCTCCTACAAAAGAACTTCCATCTACTCCGCTCTAAAAAACGTGGCCATCGTCTTGGAGAAATACCGAGGCTTTGACATCAAAGATTTCGTCAGAGCCGAAACACTGGCACCCTGTGACTTCTGGGTTCCCGATCCCGGATTCATCGTGGAGTTCGATGAGAGCCAGCACTTTACAAGCCCACGGAAGCTGGCACTTTCCGCATACCCGGGAGGTCAACCCCTGGGGTTCTCAAGAGAGTGCTGGACCGCGTTGTGTGAGCAGCACAATGCCAAGGATGACGATCCCCCTTACCGCGACGAACAGCGGGCTTGGTATGACACTCTGCGAGATTTTGTCCCGTCACTTGAAGGTTTCGGACCAACGGTCAGACTGTACGCCCGTGATTTCGTCTGGTGCTCACTTGATGCCGATAGCAGCCAGGACCGGCGGCGCTTCTTGGCCATCACACTTCAAGATACCGCTCCAGCCATCAGGACAACGATGGATACAAGTACTTTCGTTGCTCCGATGACATCCAGTCTACGAGTCGCCTTGATCTTTCCAAAGGTGAACAGAGGGACATCGCACGGTGTTCCGCCGGAAGGATCTGGAGTTCAAGAACCTGATATACCCACTCTTGCCTCATTCCGCGGTGAGACCATCGACTTCGCACTCTTTCCAGAAGGCTATATACGCTTATCTGACGCCAAACGCATAAAGTCGTTGAAGAAGCTCGCACGGGGCCTGAATGCTCCCTTGTTGGTCGGCGCGATTGAGAGAGGCATAGACTCAACCGGCCGTACTTCGCAGGTCCTCCTCCATTTTGACCCTAACGGCTCCTATCGTCTCGTATACACAAAGCATTCTACTGCTGAGGCGGTCGCGTTCGAGAAACCGGATTGGGAGCCGAACGTCATGCTTCCAACGTTCGAATTGGGCGGCGTGAGAGCGGGTGCGACCATTTGCCATGACCACTATCTTGGCCTGCTTCCGCGATTTCTCGCCAAGCGCGGCGCACGTTTGTGGATCAATCCCAGTTTTGACAACGTCACTGACATCAAGTGGTCATCTATCTTGCGGCTGAGGGCGGTGGAGAATCGCTTCTTCGCTCCGTGCACACTTCATGACAAGGGACGAGGGAGATCGACGCACCCCTTTGCTTTTTCTCCAGAGGGCAAAGAACTCCAAGCTAGACAGGTAGGTTGCGAGGTCGCACGGCCTCTGTCGGAATGCAACGAGTCAGGGACCATATACGTCGTCGCTCTCGACATGAGTGCGGTTGACCAGCCACTGGATTGGTCCCATCTCCCACCCGCCGAGAAACCGAAGAGCGCTCGAAAAGGAAAGCCCCGAAAACCCATCCGTGCTGCATTGAGAAAGGGAAGGCCAGCCATCCTTGGACGCTCAGGTTGGCAAACTGTAGAGTTGGGTTACCGCGTCGAGACGAACCGCGGATCAGTGTACGTTGGGGTGGTATCGAAAGAACAGATTCTGGATGCAGCGGCGTGCTTTCGCGTCCTTGATCGCGCGAACCAGATGGAGTGCGCCCCGATAATCTGGAACCATTGGGACCGGCTTCCAACCGATTCGGCGCGCCTGGCGACGCTCATGATGGGCAGGGCAATCGAGTGCTGTGTGCCGATCCTGATCTCGGACGAAGAAGGGATTCATGAACTGATCGAGCTAGCGAACAGAAACAAGATTCCCGCCAGAAGGTCGGTAGAAACGTCCCCCGAAACAATAGTGGACATTGGAAATGCATGGGGCTTGAAAAATGCATTCAAGATAGTCACCCAACGTCTTCCCCGAGGCATGAAAGGAAGCGCGTTGGATCGTTACAGGAGGCTTGCCTAGGCATTTCCAAGAGGGACAGAGAAAGGAAGGTACCAGTCAGACACCGTGAGATCCAATGGAATGCAGCACGATATGGCGAACTGCCAGACCGACTCTGGTTGCTGATTGCAATGGCCTTCTTCAGCCATTTCTAACGCCCATGCACTGAAGCTATTCTCCGCACCGGGGTTGCCTTCCCTGGGGGCCTAAGGCCGTCAGCCACACATAGTCCGCAATGCGTTCGTCGATCAGATGGTCGACATCTTCCGGGTGTTCGGAGTCCAGCGCGTGGAGATACACCGTCACGTCTTTCACCGGCACACCCAACTGTCGCTGCACCCGTTTGGGAATCGGAAGCCCGTATTGGATATGCCCGGCGCCGGTGTAACTAACGAAGATCGTTGATTCAGGCGCATCAGACTTGACCGTGCTCGCAATCACGGACGCCATGCCTTCATCCCGAAAGACGGACGCTTCATAGATTTTCTGATAAACCTCCTGTGACAAGCCTGCATGACACTGTTCAATCTGATCGTAAATGATCCGTCGATAATCAGGATCGTCGGCAGGGAACGGCACGGGAATGGTCCAGCCCCCGGTCAGTGCCAAGGGCAGGCGTTGCCCCTCCGGACTACTTTCAATGCCCCCGAGTCCTTGTTTCGCGACGTTCCTGACGAGAGGACGGGGCGGATTGAGGCCCAGCAACGTGAGGTTATGGGTTTTCGCAAAATCGACGAGCGGCGAGTAATGCTCGTATTTTCCGCCCCAATTGTTCTTCCAGTGGGATTCGGCCAGAAAATCTTCCGTGGACGTCACCGCACCCGTGAGGTACCGGTCAAGTCCGGTTTGCCCGTCCCAACTGAACATTTCCATGCCCAGGACCGGTTTTCTGCCTCCGTTGACCACACTTTGGAGCACCTGCAGTGCGGCCTCGACGTGAGAAGGCGTGTAATGCGCCTCACCGATATAGATGATGTCAACCGATTGGAGAATCTCATGGAATTCCCGGTCTGACAGCGTGGTCTTTTCTTGGGGTTCAATGATCTGGCCGACTTGATAGTTGCCGGAGGAAGGGACCGTAGCAGAAGCAATCGTGGCCAACAGAACCCCACAGGTAAGCCCCACGATCGCCAACGTGCTGACTGGACGGCAAGTAACGGATTGCGGCATGAACATGGTGTAGCACAGGGGCTATGCCACCGCAACTTATCACACCCGGCAGATCTTGACGCCCGTTCAAACCGAAAGCTACGCTCCCTGCGTGTCGAGACCACCCTCCACGCCGGCGGCCGAACCGGTAGCGCCACAAAACCCCACTCAACTTCGGAGGTTCCTCCAGGAAAGCAAATCTGCAGATCCCGCTGCCTGGGAATCTGCCAGGAAACTGGTACACCGATCCAAGCTTGAACACACCCTGGCCCGGCTCGTGGAACGCATTCAGCACAGCCCTTTGCCCGGCACGCTCCGAGACGGGTTGGTTGCCGGCCTGAATCCTGCTTCTACAGAGGGGGTCGACCGGGCGCGGCTCAAAGAATTAACGGGGTTGCCTCCCACAAAGGCGATTCGAGCGTTGTGCGTGTATTTTGCCCTCGTCCGCGAAGAAGCGTCCTCGTCCGGGCCCGCGCCTCATGAAGTTGAGGCCTTCGTGAAACAGGATGTATCGCCGTATGATCTTCTTCTTCAGGTGGAGAAGCCGTCTCTGCTGGATTTGGGGGCAGGAGATTTGTCGCTCGAGGAAGAATTACTCAATCACTATTTTCCTGCATTGCAAGAAAGCGGGAAAGCGCTCACGCTTCATGCCGTGGACCGCCTTCAACCCGGTTCACAATTCGGTGGAACCTACCATGCCGACCCGGAGCGCCTTCGGCGATTGACCCACGATGCTCCGGACACCCTGCATTTCCGGTTTTGGGGCGGCGTCGACATGATGGATCTTTCGACGTACCACCACCTGCTCGCCCAGTACACCGTGCTGACCTGCCACGCGCCGGCCACGCCGACCTTTGCCTACGAACCGACGCGGTTATCGTCGGCCACGATCCACTCCCACCTCACCAAAACCAAAGGCGAGTACCGGATGGTTCACCTTCGCGGCGAAGAGGCCCTGGAGGTCATGCATCGGGGAAGGCGCTTGACGTTTCCGGCCTGGAAATTCGTGATTCAAGGTCCGTTGGCGCTATTGAACCTTGCGGTCCGTCGCGGGATGCTGTGCGTATTCGCTGCCGTTGATGACGAAGTGTTTTGGGAAATACTCGCTCAACTGGTGGAAGATCCCGGCATGAGACCCGGGGACGTGGTCTTCACCCCGGACGTTCTTCCAAAGATCTTCGGACACGTTCACCAAACCCTGTCTTCGTTAAAAGTCGGAGAACGCTGTCACCTGTCGGATGTCACCCCTCTTCGACAGAATCTTCCCGCCAGCACGGCTCATCGAGAACGCAACCCCGGCACTCATCGTTTCCGTTTTGTGGAAATACGCCGGGGCGCCGTATTTCCCGGCATGCCCGCCGGAAGCACCGCCCGGCAATTTCGTCACATGAGCGAAGAAGTCCCTCCCTGGCATCTCATACTCGTCCCGGAACGGGTACCAAGCCGGTAATGCAATGATTATGAACTGTTGTAATCACACTCATCCGTATGACGACTTCGATGTTCAAGGGCGTTGGCAGCCATCCCAGCTTCGTTGTCTCATCATCGGAGAGAACCCCGGTGGTCTTGAGTCGGCATACTTTTATGACCCGCCAGAGAATTACCAAAAAGATCCGGTAATAGTCAGAAAAGGTCTCCTTTCAACCCTTTCTGAACTAAAACTGCTATATACCCCAACGCTTGAAGGATTTCGGCAAGCAGGATTTTTGTTCGATCATGCCATTCGTTGCCCCATGACCCGGGAGGATATCCGGCGGGAGCGACAAGCAGCCCAAAGGTATAAAGCAGCGCGAGTGCAGAAACCTGACCATCTTCGTCGAGCAATTGCTCATGCCTCCATCGTATGGGTGATGGGACACCTTGCATGTAATGCCGTGGCGAATTTAACTAACGAATTCTCCAAAAAACAAAGGCGAATCTCCGCTCATCCTTATCCGGGATATGATGAACCTGAGTCCCGGTTCTTTGTCTCAGAATACCTAACATGGCGCAATAAGAAAAAGTGGACAATCATCGGCTCGGCTTTTGCTCAATTCGCAAGGCTGAGGTGGGATTGGGCCTAACCTGTACTCTGAAAAGAAGGTTGGATCGGAAAGGAGGATTTGAACTCATGAACTGGCTTGAGAAAGCAACCTTAAAATTTTTGGAAATAGTTAAAGGTCCTAACCATCCGAGTGTGGCAGTTTGCCTCGAAAAAATTGGAAAGTTCTATTTTGAAATGGGAAATTTAGAAGAAGCGGAGCCACATTTCGAAAGAGCACTTAAAATAATCGAAAAAAGTTATGGGGCCAAATCTTTAAACGTAGCGATAGGCTCAAATGCCTTGGCAGAAGTGTATTTCCGCCAAGGCGCGTCTTTGAATCTCCCAGAGAATGAATTTGAAAGAAAAATTGCTGGAGCGGAGGCCTTGTTTATTCGCTCATTAGAAATATTAGAAATACAACTAGGACCTTTCACCAATGAAGTTGCAGCGACTCTTAACGGATTAGGAAGAGTATATTCAGTTAGAGGTAAATTAGATGACGCGGAATGGGCGTTGAAACGCGCCTTAGATATTCGAGAAGCCAACTTAGGACCAAATGATTTGCAAGTGGCTCTGACCTTAAATAATCTTGGCGTGGTTTATCAAAGAATGGGAAAGAGTAATGAAGCCGAAGCGTTATTCCAGCGATCAAACTCAGTACTTGAAAGCACTCTAGGCCCTGATTTTGAACATTACAAGTATAGATGATGGGGGTAAAAATACTTAATAATATTAAGAACGGACCGGAAATGAACTTCGAACATCCGCACCTAGACCCCTTTGGGAAGGGACCCGTTGATGTCGAAGGATTGAATGGCCAGATTCCGTTTGGTTCTGAAAGCTAGTCGGACAAAAGTGGAAATAACAGGCTTGCGGGAGGGAGAGGGCGAAAGCCAAACCGGTGTTGCGCACTTGACCGAGCGTACCGTTAATCGTTACGATCAGTCGTGATCAAGAGCTTTGCCGACAAACGCACGGCAGCCATCTTCGTCGGTCTGGCTGTTCGCAACCTGCCCCTGAGGGTCCAGCGGCATGCACGGACGAAGCTCCTGATCATTGAGGCAGCTACCCGATTGGATGACCTGCGCATACCGCCCGGCAATCGGCTGGAAGCCTTGAAGGGAGAGCGCCAGGGGCAATACAGTATTCGCATCAACAAACAGTGGCGCGTTTGTTTCGTTTGGCGAAACGGTGAAGCTTGGCATGTCGAGATCGTTGATTACCATTGAGGAGGCGAAGTGACCATGGCCATTCAGCGGAAGAACATCGACCGGCGGCAGATTGATTTCTCGGACGTAACATCAGGACGGCGACTACCGCCGATGCATCCCGGTGAGATACTACGTGATGAATTTCTGACACCAATGGATCTCAGCGTGTATCGGCTTGCCAAGGCGCTCAAGGTTTCACGCCCGCGGTTGAACGATATCGTGATCGGACGCCGCGCCATCACAACCGACACCGCGCTACGCCTCGGGCGATATTTTGGGACGACACCGGAGTTCTGGATTAATCTGCAGACCCGCTATGATCTTGACGTCGCCGAACGCACGGTTCGCCGTAGAATCGAACGAGAAATTCAGCCGCATGCCGCATGACTCTCATGGCGCTGAAAGTTGGAGCGGGAAAGGGGATTTGAACCCCCTCCGTCGCCGGCGCAGACCAAACCCCGTCTCCGCCGTCTCCCGCTAGGGGGCCAGCCCCCTCGCGCCTTCGCGTTGCTCCGGTCACCCCGCGAAAGGGGCACACCCCTTTCGGAATCCCCGGTCGGGCGTTCAAATCCAGCGGTGCGTTGGGGGAAGATTGGAGCGGGAAAGGGGATTTGAACCCCCTCCGTCGCCGGCGCAGACCAAACCCCGTCTCCGCCGTCTCCCGCTAGGGGGCCAGCCCCCTCGCGCCTTCGCGTTGCTCCGGTCACCCCGCGAAAGGGGCACACCCCTTTCGGAATCCCCGGTCGGGCGTTCAAATCCAGCGGTGCGTTGGGGGAAGATTGGAGCGGGAAAGGGGATTTGAACCCCCGACCCTCGCCTTGGCAAGGCGATGCTCTACCACTGAGCTATTCCCGCTCTCGGGAAGGACTTTCGATTTTGATTCTAGTTCGCCTCTGCTACCCTGTCAAGAAAACCCGTGAAGATACACCTGTAGGGACAACCCCCTGTGGTTGTCCGTTGTTTATCGAATTGTGATACTCTTTACCGGATCGTTGACAGATGGTCGATCATCTACAAAAATTCAACGTGTACACTATTTCTCATCCAAGGGGTTGCGATGCATATTAGTGTTCTGGGAACGGGATACGTGGGACTCGTCACCGGCGCGTGTTTTGCGGAGTTCGGACTCAACGTGACGTGCATGGACGTCGACGCCTCGCGCGTTCAACAGTTGGAACGTGGTGACGTGCCGTTTTATGAACCGGGCTTGGCCGCATTGGTGGCCAAAGGCCTCCACGCCGGCCGGCTTACCTTTACCACCGACTTGAATCAGGCCGTGGACACGGCGTTGGTGATTTTTATCGCGGTCGGCACGCCCTCAAACCTCGATGGTTCGGCCGACCTGTCCTACGTGGATGAAGTGGCCCGCAGCATCGGGAACCGCATGACGGGGTACAAGGTGGTGGCCACCAAGTCGACCGTGCCCGTGGGAACCGCGACGCGCGTGCGGGACATCATCAAGGCCCATCAATCCAAATCCGTCAATTTCGACGTGGCGTCCAACCCGGAGTTTCTCCGCGAAGGATCGGCCATTGAAGATTTCATGCGCCCGGACCGCGTGGTCATTGGCGTGGAGAGCGAACAGGCCGCAGCTATCCTGAAGGATCTCTATCGGCCATTGTACCTGATTGAAACGCCGTTCGTGGTAACGAACCTTCAGACGGCAGAAATGATCAAATACGCGTCGAACGTGTTCCTGGCTACCAAGATTTCCTTTATCAACGAAGTGGCCAATTTGTGTGAACTGGTGGATGCCAACGTGCAAACCGTGGCCAAAGCCATGGGGCTGGACAAACGGATCGGGTCCAAATTCCTGCACGCCGGACCCGGGTTCGGCGGCTCGTGTTTCGGGAAGGACACCGCGGCGCTGGTTCATATCGGAGAAACAGCCGGCTATGACATGAAGCTGGCAGCCACAACCAAACGCGTGAATGAGCAACAACGCGCTCGCATGGTCGATAAAATCCGTGACGCGGTGAACGGCGTCCAAGGGAAGACCCTGGCCCTCTTGGGGTTGTCCTTTAAACCCAATACCGATGATCTCCGGGATTCACCCGCGTTGATGATCGCGGAACACCTGATGAAGGAAGGCTGCGCCATCCGGGCCTATGACCCGGAAGGATTGGCCGGCGCGCTGAACGCGTTACCCGGCCTGATCGGCTGTCAGGATGCGTATGATGCCATGACGGGCGCGGATGCCGTGGTGCTCGCTACGGAGTGGAATCAATTCCGGAACCTGGATTTGGAGCGCGCGAAATCGCTGTTGCGCGTGCCGGTGTTTATCGACCTCCGGAACGCCTACGATCCCGAACGGGTCGCCGCCTGCGGGTTTCATTACGTGTCGGTCGGCCGTCCCGCCGTCGGCGTGAACCCCTATAAGACCTCTTAACCGTACCGGCCTGCTTACGCCTCTTTGGGTTTATACCCCATGCGATCCAACACCTTGGTAATCCGTTTTTTCAACGGACCCTCGGCATCGACCAGGGCCGTAGCCAAGGGTTCGACCGCCGGCTTGCCGATTTTCCGCAGAATCTCGGTCGCGGACTGACGCAATTCATCTTCTTCCGACACCAGCAGCGGAATCACTTTGGAAACGGACGGTGCCCCGATTTTGATCAAGGCGTCATAGGCTCGATGCCGGACGTCACCCACCTCGTCTTCCAAACATTCGACGAGGGGATCCACGGCGTCGGCGGACTTGAGCTCTCCCAACGTCTCAATGGCATATTTGCGATTGAGCCAGTGTGAATCCTTCAAATCCATCAACGCGGCGTCGACTTTGACGACGTTCGGATCTTTCGCCCGAATCCGAAACTGCTTGACCAGCCGCTTGCCTTCTTCCTCGACGATGCGGAGGGTCGCCCCGTCACCCGGCTTGATTTTTTGGAGATCCTCAAGCGCGTCTTCGGCCACGTCCAATAATACGGTTTTCCCATCATAGGCCAACAACTCGACTTCAAGCTGCCTGTCTTCCAGGTTGACGGCGATGACGTTTTCGGTCACCAGGTTAAAGCCGTCTTTCTTGGCACTCTTGGGAGTAATTTGCACAAGAGGGGTTGGAACTGGATCTGCCATATCTACGTCTCCTTCTTCTTCAGGACTCAGGTTTCCATCCTAAACTCGCCAACACGCCTTCGGCGGTGTCGCGGACCATTTCGTTTTCATCTTCCAACAAGGCGACCACCGGCTGAATGGCGCGGGCATCGCCCAACCGGGCTAAGGATTCAGCCGCGTTCCGGCGTACCAGCCAGTCCTCATCCGTCAAGGCTTCCACCAGCGGCGAAAACCCTTTGGAGTCCCCGATTTTCCCCAAGGCTTCGGCGGCATGACGGCGGACGATCCAATTGGATCCTTTCAGCCCGTCGATCAAGGCATCCGTAGCCCTGGCGTCGCCGATCTTTTTTAACACGCGAGCCACGTCTTCACGCAACATCGCATCCATGAGCAAGTCCACCAGGGCCGGCACGGCTTCGGGATCGCCGATCCGTTCCAGGGCCCAGACCGCGGCAGTTCGGACGCCCCCATCTTTGTCTTTCAAGGCCTTGACCAACGGTGGCACCGCCCGGGAGCTCTTCAATTTCCCGAGCGCCGTTGCGGCCTGCTCTCGCACGGTCCATTCATCTTCTTCCAACGCTTCGATCAAGGGATCAATCGCCGGTTCCCCGATTTGCACGACGGCATTGACCGCGGCCTCCCGGATCACGAGATCGTCATCCTCAAACATCTCGATCAGGCGGGGGATGGCCGAATCACCCATTTCCCCGAGTCCGGACGCCGCATAATTTTGCAGACCTTCGTTTTCATCACGAAGCGCGGCCAATAATTGTTCAATGCGCTGACTCTCAGCCATTCACCTGCTCCTTCTCCGCCCACTGCGTTTCATCCATCTGCGCGGCCGCGGCTTCCAATTTATCGATGATGACCCCGGAGTTATACGAAACCAACCCGTCCCGGTCGTTTTTCATTTTCTTGAACACCTCCGCATAGGGACGCAGGGCCTCCACGTCCTTGATCTTTTCCAGGGCTTCCACTGCCAATACCCGTAACGGTTTGATCGGAATCATGTCAATCAGGAGAGGAACCGGCCTGGCGTCGCCGATCAATCCCAAGCCCTTGGTCGCCAGTTCTTTGACGCCCGTATCCTTATCCCGCTTGAGACGATCGATCAACGGCTCAACCGCCCGGACGTCGCCGATTTTTCCCAATACGTCCGCCGCGGCTTCACGCACCACCCAATCATCGTCTTCGAGGTACTCGATTAAGATCTCGACGCTCGGCCGGCCGATCGGGTGCAACTTGTGCACGGCTTCCTGCCGCGCCCCTTCCCGGAGTTCGGACTCTTCCACGTCGCGTAATTCATCCATCACCTCGTCAATGCGATCCCGAATGGCGCTGAGTTTTTTCAGGGTACCGATCGTCAGGTCACACAACGCGGGATCTCCCATCGCATCGACCAGCGCATCCGCAGAGCGTGGGTCCAGGAGATGATCGAGGATCCGGGCGGCGTTGACCCGCGCCTCTTCATCCGGGTCCTTGAGCATGACGGTCAGGGGGCCGATCGACGTGGGAATGACCCCCAAGAGCTTGGCTACCGATGGGCGAAGCGTTTCATGTTTCAACAGCTCGACCAGGGCCGCCGCGGTCTCTTCATTGACGATGCCGGCCATTTGTTCCAATGAGTCCACCACGGCCTCCCGCACGCTCTCATTCTCGCCCTGCATCAACTCGACCAGCGGCACCCCGGCCTGGGGATCCCGGATCCGCGCCAACATGCGGGCCGCTTCAACCTGATAATCCGGCGCCCCGGTTTTCATGGCCTCGATGACCAGGGCCACGACGTTGGGGCCGCCCTTCAGACACGTGGCCGTGGCGCGCATACGTCGCCAATCTTCCTCATGGTCAAGCTCGGTCACGATGACTTCAATGGTTTCTTTCGGCATGGCGGTCTGGTCTTATCCCTTCATTCGCGATTGATACGAAAATAATCTTCCTGTTCCCCTCCTTTGTAAGGAGGGGCGAGGGGAGGTAGAGCCGGTGGCCAGAACGACGAAACACCGGACTCATGGACGCGATACTCTACCCCACCTAACCTCCCCTTACAAAGGGGAGGAAAAGAGAACCAAGCCCACGCGGGGCGGGGATCTGAGGATTCCCTTTTCATCCCTTGTGGTGCAGGCGGCAAACCTGCACGAGGGATTGTACTACAACCGTACCCGTTTGGGGTTCCATCCCAACTGGGTCAGGGTTTCCTTGATATGGTAGCGAATGTTTTCATCCTGTTCACGTTGCAGTTGTCTGACCAAAGGAGCAATGGCCTTCTGTCCGAACTGGACCAGGGCGTCACTCGCTTCGTTCCGTATCAGGGTGCTTTGCAGGGCCGTGATCAACAGGGGAATGGCCTCCTCGTCATGGATGCGGGCAATGGCCCGAATGGCCTCCTCCACGCGGGCCAGATCCTCTTCGTACCGGTTATCCTCACAGGCCGGGGTTCGATCTTCATAATCACTGGTCTTCAACTCGCTCACCAACCGAAACAGCATGGGGAGGACCCGCCGGTCGCCGATTCTCCCGAGCGCTTCGATGACGCGAACCTGCAAGCGGGGTTCCTCAATGATCCCCAAGAGGGGATCGACTGCGGCTTTGTCGCCGATATACCCGAGTGCCCGAATGGCCTCCTGGCGCACGGCGGTATCGGGATCGTGCTGCACAATTCGCACCAGGGGCTCGACGGCCGTCGGGGATTTCAAGACGCACAACGCTTCCGTGGCTCGCAAGCGGACCCGCCAATCCTGATCTTTAAGCGCCGCCACCAAGGGCTCGACCGCCGACTCGCCAATGGACACCAAGGCCGCAATGGCTTCATCACGGACCGCCGGTACTTTATCCTGAAGCAGCAGCACCAGGGTCTCGACCGACCGTGGGTTCCCGAGGCGCCCCACGGCCCGGGCAGCATGCATGCGCACGACCCAATCCTGGTTCAGAAGCGCGGACTCCAAGGGTTCGAGCACCCGCTCATCGGCAATCTCGGACAAAACGGACGCCGCAGCCTCCTGCACGGACAAATCCGGGTCCTGCAGGCAGTAACTCAAGTCCACGACGGCCGGAGTTCCGATGGCTGTCAACGCATTGGTGGCGGCCGTTTTCACGGCCCGGTCTGAATCCCGTAAAGCCTCAATCAACGGATTCACTCCTCTGGGGTCACGGGATTCGCCAAGGGCAATGGCCGCATCTTCGCGGATACCCCAATCCTCATCCTTCAAGGCGGCAATGCATTCCGCCACACTATCGGCCATGGTCATCCCCGTATGTGCTCACTCATTTGTTGCTCGGGCTCTACCTCCCCTGACCCCTCCTTACAAAGGAGGGGAAAGAAGAGGCAGAAATTGTCAACGAATGACTGAAGAACATTAACAATCTTTGTAGGGGCGGGCCTATGTGCCCGCCCGCACGCCTCGTGAACCTCGTTTTCCCTTTGTTGATACGGGAAAGGCCAAGAACCATCATCCGGCCAACTTATCACAGCAATTTTTTAAGGGTCAATAAAATCGCGCACATAGAGGGGGAGACGCAACCGTCGCCATGGATGAATGCGCTACGCCGCACGTTACGCGGGCGAGATGCCGCGCAGTCGTTCGCTACGCCGGCGCAATAATTCGAGGGTGGTCAATAACACGATCGACAGCAGCACGAGAATCGTGGCCGCGGCAAGAATCGTCGGGCTGATTTCCTCACGGACCCCGGACCACATCTGCCATGGGAGGGTATGTTGATCGGGTCCGCCAATGAACAGGATAATCACGATCTCGTCGAATGAGGTGATAAACGCAAATAAGGCTCCGGAGATGACCCCTGGGGCAACCAAGGGTATCTGAATCTTGAAAAAGTTGTAGATGGGGGATCCGCCGAGAGTGGCCGCGGCCTTCATCAGGGTATTGTCGAACCCGACCAACGTCGAGGTCACGGTAATCACGACAAACGGAAGCCCCAAAATCGTGTGCGCCAAGACGATTCCAGGCAACGTCGAGACCAGGTTGACTTTGGCGAAGAAAAAGAACATGCCCGATGCCGTAATGATTAACGGCACGATAAGCGGTGAGATCATCAGTCCCATAATGGCTCGACGAAATGGCACGTGGTCCCGACTCAAGCCCAGGGCCGCGAGCGTTCCGAGGGTGGTAGCCAGCATCGTCGACATGACGGCAATCATGAAACTGTTGAAGGCGCCCACCTTCCATTTGTCCGTACAGGAAGTCCACAGCGAAGCCCCTTCTGCGTCGCACATCCCGAACAGGGACTTGTACCAGACCGTGGAATAACCGTCCGGGTCCAGCGTCAGCATTTCCGGGGTAAAATGCAAAAACGGCGCCGAGTTGAATGACAGCGGGATCACAACGATCAGCGGTGAAACCAGGAAAAACAGCACCAACGCACAGACCGTCAAATAGAGGTAGTGCCAGATTCGCTGTCCGGGAGTGGCGTACAGTGGAAGTGCCATTGTCAACTCATTTTCATGTTATCGACGCCGACCAGCTTGTCGTAGACCCAATACAGGGTGAGGATCGCGACCAACAGGATCGTCCCCATGGCCGCGGCCAGACCCCAGTTCAACGAGTTCTGCATGTGATAGGCGATGAGGTTGCCGATCAATCGCCCGTCTTTCCCGCCGACGAGTTCAGGGGTGATGTAGTACCCGATGGCCACGATAAACACCAGGATACAGCCCGCCCCGACGCCGGGAACCGTTTGCGGCATATACACCTTGATAAAAGCCAGGGACGGCGTCGCGCCAAGATTCTGGGCCGCCTTCATATAGCTCGGCGGAATGGTTTTCATCACGCTGTAAATCGGCAGGATCATGAACGGCAGGAGAATCTGCGTCATGACGATGACCGTGCCGGTGAAGTTGTACATCATCGCCAACCGGTTTTCGTCGTGGAGCATGCCCAGGGATACCAGCGAATCATTGACGACGCCGTTCTGTTGCAGCATGACCATCCAGGACACGATGCGCACAAGCAGCGACGTCCAGAACGGCATCAGGACGCAAATCATCAACAGGTTGGAGAGCCGAAGCGGCAGGGTCGCCAACAGGTGGGCCACCGGATAGGCCAGGACCAGGCAGCCGATGGTGACGATCGTGCTCACCAGGAACGTGCGCCACCACAGCATCTGGTAAATCCTGTTGTGTTTCTTGACCCTCATGACGTTCTTGTTGCCATCATATTTGAGATCGACGGCCTTCAGGTAATATCCCAAGGTCACGGGGTCTTTCATCGCTCCGAGCGATTGCCAGAACTTGATATCACCCCATCGCTTGTTGAGTTGCAGTATCGCCGGCTTGTACGGTGGCCCGTCGATGCGGTTCAACCCGCGCGCCGTAATCTTGAGCAGGCTGCGCCATCCGGACTTTTCGTAATTCATGCGGGTCCCGAGCTTGCTGAGGTCAAGCCTGTCCGCCGCCGTCATGTCGAGATACAGGGCCTCGAACATGGCTTCATCCGGTTCGGAGGTCTTATCCCAGCGCTCAAACGCCGCCAGGGTCTTCGGCAACACCTTGTTGCTCAAGCCATCGTCGATGCTGCGTGTCAACAAACTGCCGATTGGAATGACAAACAGGATAACCAGAAATACGAGTGGCGGTAAGATCAGCCCCAGGGCCCGGAGTTTGCTGAGCTTCAGGGACCGCTCCAGGCTGGTTTTCAGGGGCGTCCCATCGGCCGTCAGTACTGGACCGCCGGGTTTGGCCGGAGACGTGGACATCGTCAAATAATTCTCAAGTAACGGAGAAGGGGGGACGTGGGGGCTGGTCCGGAGAGCAGCCCCCACGTATCAACCGTTCAGGTTACCGGATTATTGGCTCATCCACGCGGTATAGCGCTCGGAAATCTCTCCGCCGTAGTCGGCCCACCAGGCCGGATCAGCGAAAATAGAGCGCGGGAGAACCTCTTCCCGGGTCGGCATGTGCGGCATGATGTTCACGCCTTTGTGATGCCACGGCTCATTGGCCTTGATCAGGTCCAGGGCGGACTTGCGCATCGGGCCATAGCTGATCCACTTGGCTTGAGCGGCCTGCTGTTGAGGTGCCGTGGCATGGACCAGGAACTTCTTTGCCGCTTCGACGTTCGGGGCTCCCTTCATCACCACCCACCATTGTTCTTCCACCACCTGTCCGTCCCATATCGGCACCAACTTCTCTCCTTCGTTCAGGACTGCGGCTCCGACGCGGCCGTTGTAGGCCAAGGACATCGACGTTTCACCGCTCTTGACGAGTTCGATGGGCTTCGAGCCGGCCGACCAGAACACGGCGTGCTCCTTGATCTGATCCAGTTTGGCAAACGCACGATCAATGCCCTTGTCCGTGCTCATGACTTCGTAGACCTTGTCAATGGGAACGCCGTCCGCCAACAGTGCCATTTCGATCAACGCATTAGGCCAGGTATGAATGCCGCGCTTGCCCGGAAACTTCTTCACGTCGAAAAAATCTGCAATGGTCGACGGTTGCTCGCCCTTGAACGTCCCTTCTTCATAGAACGCGAGATACGACCAGAAGATATTCGGCGCCACGCAGTCATTCGGCACTTTGTTCATGGTGTCTTTATCCATCGGCGTCCCGTCCGGGGCGGGAGCGAACATGTCGCGATCAAGCGACTCGAATAAGCCTTCATCGCAACCCGTGCGGACCTGGTCGGGCAGCACGTCGACGACGTCCCACGTCACGGCACCGGATTCAACTTGTGTGCGGATCTCGCCGAGCCCCCCGTTGTAATTGATCCAGTTGATCTTTTCGCCCTTCCAGGTGTCGCCGTAGGCCTTCTGTTGCGACACGGCATAGGCTCCGCCCCACGTCACCACGTTGACCTCCGCTTGGGCGGTTCCGATCATTCCCACTGCAACCACAGTGGACAACAAGGTTGTGAGTACATAGTTGCGCATGTTTTTTTCTCCTTATTTTCTCCGGTTTCTCCGGAGAGGTTCGTCAAACGTCCGGTCTTCGCATGTGGTTTATGAATGAGGAGTCGGGCACGGCCACACGTCCACGGCCCGACAATCTTCCACCTTCCAACCGATCTTCACTTCATCTCCCTCCGAGATGGCGGCGTGGACCGCGGAATTCGGAATCTTGACGATAAAATCATCGCTTCCGCAGATCGAAAATCTCGTGCGGATATGATCGCCCAGGTAGATCAACTGTTTGGTCTTCGCCAGGAACACGTTCGGAAGACTGTGCGGCTCAGGACCGACGACCACGCGCTCCGGTCGCAGCGACAACGTGGACCGCGAACCAATTCCTTCCACGTTGACCTTTTTCGCCTCGACGATGTGGCCGTTGTTCACGTCCACCTTGACGGTGTCGCCGTTGTCCTCGACCACGGTGCCGATCAACTGATTGTTCTCGCCGATGAAGTTGGCGACGAAGGCATTTTCGGGCTGTTCGTACAGCACGTCCGGCGCGGCGCATTGCTGAATGACGCCGTTGTCGAACACCGCGATCCGGTCGGACAAGGTCAAGGCGATACTCTGGTCGTGGGTCACGTACACCACCGTGATCCCCAGGTTCCGGTGAATGGACTTGATTTCATATTTCATCTGCTCGCGCAGATTCTTGTCAAGTGCCCCCAAGGGTTCGTCCATCAACACCAGGTCGGGATCGAAGATCAACGATCGTGCCACAGCCACGCGCTGCTGCTGACCACCGGAGAGCTGCGCCGGTTGCCGGTCGCCGTACCCGCCCAGTTGAACCATATCCAGCGCCCGTTTGACCTTCTCAGTCTTTTCCGACTTGCTCATGCCGCGCACGTCAAGGGGAAAGGCAAGATTCTCTGCAACGGTCATGTGGGGGAACAACGCGTAGTTCTGGAACACCATGCCGATGCCGCGTTTGTGCGGCGGCACCCGGTTAATCGGCTGCTCTTTCAGATAAATTTCACCGTGGGTGGCCGGCTCGAAACCGGCCAGCATCAGCAGGCACGTGGTTTTGCCGGAACCGGACGGGCCGAGAATGGTCAGAAACTCGCCATTTTCGACGTTGAGATTGAGATTCTTTATAACGAGGGTTTCCCCATCGTAGCTTTTTTGGATATTGACGAAGCGAACCAGGGGATCGTCGCCGTTCATACTTCCTCACACCTCAGGTGTTCCGAGCCGGACTCTCGGACGGTTGATTGCGAGATCGACTTTATCTCTCTTGCCACGCCTGTAAATGCCACGGGCCGGAGATAATAGCAACCTCTCTCTTGATTCATCGGATAAAAGGTGTCATAATTACTGACTCAGACGAGATGCGTCGATGCCTATATTAACTTAATTAACTTAAAAGGTCGAGACTGTCCTAAAGAAGCAGGAACGCATCAATCCCCCTCCCCTCCCCCCCCCTCAATCTCAAGGAGAAATGGTTATGAAATTCAAGGTGCTGCTATTCAATATGCTGATAAGCATTGCGACCTTGTTTTTTGTTTCTTCGGTGATGGCTGCTCACGCAGTAGACCGTGACGGAACGATGGTTGTAGATGAAGCCTCCATCGATAAACTTGCAGAGGAAGTGGGAATCGAGCATGGCGCGCTCGATCTGATGAAGAAGTACCACATCACCGAGGAGAAGCTAAGAGAGTTGCTGAAGATCGACTCGGAAGAGCCCCTGCATTCGGAAGAGCATCAGCACCCGGAAGAGCCCCCGAAGGAGATCGTACAATTGGATAAGCCTGCTGAGCCCGCGGAGACGGCGGAGCCCCCAAAAAGCCGGCTCAAGATCGGTGGCGCCATACGTGCGAACTACGTCTACGGTTCTTACAATCAGACTCCCGCGTACGCGGATACCGGCCCTGACATCACAGGGGACCGTCGAGGCAGAAACGTCGGAGGTTTTATGTTTGATACCTTCCGCACCAACGTCGATCTCGACTCCGGCGGCTCTGACGGCCTGATCGGTAAACTCGAATACCGGTGGTGGTGGTATCTTAAAAATCCCGGATACAGTGCGCTGTCCAAAGCCTGGTTGGGGTACACTTCGGAAAAATCCGGCACGTTCAAGGCCGGTATTGTGCGCGTTCCTTTCGGACCGGGGCCCTATGGAGTTTCCTCCAGTTGGTTCTTCGACCAGCATTACTACGTCGGGCTTTCCGACGACAGGGATCTGGGACTCACGTGGACCAACACCTTTGGCAACCTGACCCTTGATCTTGGTTACTTTCTTCAGAGCGAAGGCCATTGGGAGGGAGGTGCCAGCCGTGATAGCGTGCGATACAGCTATGATCCTGTAAAGTGGGACGTGATAGTGGACCCCGAGACTGGTGTTGCTGACTTCCCTGGCTTTAGTGAAGGCAAAAGTTGCAATTGCGGTTTTCAGGAGGAACATCAATTCAACCTGCGTGGGATCTATGCGACCGACACGATCGGAGAGTTTGGCGCGTCGTTTCAATACGGGATGCTGAAAGGAACCAACGTCGGGGCTGATGACGATGGCGCCCACTATGCCGTTTCCGCGCACGCGAAGAACCAGTTGGGCGATTTCACGCTCGTGTCGCAGGTCAGCTACTACAAGTTCGACATTCCCGATGATACCCCTTGGGGGACCGGAGACCTGATTCCACTCGGGGCTTATGATTTCCCCTGGCTGACGGCATCCGAAGGATGGATCCCCGCGATCAATCTCCGCTACATCGGTATCGATACGTCTCAAATATGGCCCGACTGGCTCTGGCTCCACAGCCTCAAGCCTGACAGCATTACGCCTTATATCGAGTGGAGTTCCATCCAGAAAACAAGAGACGATTTCAACGCCAGCTCCCTGTTTGTGCTCGGCGCTTCCTGGTCCCGGGGTGGCTGGTATAATTATATCGATCTGGCATTCTCCAACGGCAACGCCTTTGTCGGTAACGAATTTGGATCTTGCAATTACTGCAACATCTATGACACCGGCGGCAACCTCGGCGCTAACGGACGTGACATATGGCAAAAACGCCTTAATATCAACTTCGGTTATTATTTTTAGGCGCGGTTCCTGTCAGAAATAATATCCGGCTCCCGAGGCAAGTGATTTGTTGCGTCGGGAGCCGGATGCCAATCCTTCTTCCCGTCCCGGGCGCTCAGCCCGGCCTTCTTCACCACAAAGCCCTGCCCTCAACAGCACCACGTCCTGCAAAATCTTCCTGCGAAAACAGGTTAGGGGTTGCTCCATGAGGACCAAACCGTTAGAGTGGAGATTCCCCCAATACCCTTTTTCGTTGTTTCGTCCGACCACGGTAGAGCCTCGGCTCGACGGGAAAGGTATTTGACTATCGAGGAGGTGGATCATGGGCAAAGAACAGTTGTACGGTGATAACCCCATCGCCCAACGAAAAACCGACCAATACAAACGGGAATACGTCCATGGATTTGTCCGAAAATGGGACGAACTCATCGACTGGGAGGCCCGAGCCAAGAGTGAAGGGGACTTTTTCATCAATATGCTGAAGGAACGCGGGGTCCGGCGGGTCCTGGACGTGGCAACGGGAACCGGATTTCACTCGGTCCGGCTCCTGAAGGCCGGATTCGACGTGACCAGCGGGGACGGCAGCCCGGAAATGCTGGCTCAAGCCTTTGAAAACGCCAAACGCTCGGGTTTTATCATGAAGACCCTCCATGCCGACTGGCGGTGGCTGAGCCGGGACGTCCACACCCAATATGACGCGGTCATTTGCCTGGGAAACTCCTTGACCCATCTGTTTTCGGAACAGGACCGCCGGAAAGCCCTGGCCGAATTCTATTCGGTGCTCAACCACGACGGGGTCCTGATCCTGGACCAGCGGAATTACGACGGCATCCTCGACAACGGGTTCACCTCCAAACACGTCTATTATTATTGCGGGGATAACGTGAGCGCCGAGCCGGAATACGTGGATGAAGGCTTGGCCCGATTCCGGTACCGGTTCCCGGACGACTCGGAATATCACCTTAACATGTTTCCCTTGCGCAAGGATTACGTCAGGAAACTCATGGGAGAGGTGGGGTTTCAACAAGTCAAGACTTTTGCGGACTTTCAAGAGACCCACCGCGTCGAAGACCCTGATTTCTATATCCACGTGGCGGAAAAACTGTATAAGAACGAGGAACGGCCTTTTAAGGTTTCAGTGGAGTACTCTCAGCCCGTCGAAACCGCCAGAAGCTACTACAACAGCCACGATGCCGACAGGTTTTATGCCACCGTGTGGGGGGGCGAGGATATTCACGTCGGCCTCTATGAACACGACACGGATACCATTTTCGACGCGAGTCGCAAGACGGTCGAGAAAATGGCCTCCATGGTCAAGGATCTCGGGCCGGCGACCCGGGTATTGGATATCGGCTCAGGATACGGCGGGTCCGCCCGGTACCTGGTCAAGCATTATGGATGTCAGGTAGGCTGTCTGAATTTGAGCGAAACGCAAAACGCCAGAAACCGCGAACTCAACGCCCAGGGGAAATACTCCCTGGTCATTAACGTGGTTGACGGAAGTTTTGAAGATATTCCCATGCCGGACGGTAGCGTGGACGTGGTGTGGTCGCAGGATGCTATTTTGCACAGCGGGAACCGCGAGAAGGTCTTCGAAGAAGTCAATCGGGTCCTTGCCCCGGGAGGGCAGTTCATTTTTACCGACCCGATGCAGAGTGATACCTGTCCGCAGGAAGCCTTGCAACCGATTCTCGACCGTATTCACCTCGACTCGCTGGGCTCAATTCCGCGCTACAAGGACATGCTGTTGGGACTCGGGTTTAAAGAGCTTGCCATCGAGAACTACACGGAACAACTGAGTACTCATTACAGGCGGGTCCTGGAAGAAGTCCTGGCCAATCAATGGAGTTTGGTCAGAGTCTGCAGCGAGGACTACATCGAGCGGATGAAATCCGGCCTGCAACACTGGATCGACGGCGGGAAGGGCGGTCACCTCACCTGGGGTATTCTCCACTTCCAAAAGCCGTAATCCTGAACTCCCTCTCCCACTGGGAGAGGGCTGGGGTGAGGGTTGCCCGCGGCTGCTCCGGGCAATAACGTCAGCGTTCGATACGGTAGGGTTTGGCCGGCCTGGCAAAGTCCCCGGAGGGCCCGAACCGGCCTTCTTCACCGAGCACCTTATCCGGGTCGGTGTATTCGATATCTTTGACGCCCACGTGTGCATCATCCTTGGGTGCTTCCCAGCCAAGTTTCTCAAGAGTTTCCACGACGGTCTTTTTCAATGCACTCGACGCCGTCAGCCTGGTCGATGCAAACGCCAACACCCGTTCGCTTTCTTTTTCCACCTTGGATGCCTCGGGATCATGCAGAAAGGCTACCAGCGGTTCGACGGCCGCGTCGCCGATCAGGACCAACGACGAGGCGGCGTACTCCCGCAACACGATATCCTTCAACAGCAGGATCAGGTCCGGAAGCACCTTCGGATCCCGAAAATGGCCCAGTGCCGTGGCTGCGGCTTCTTTGATGAGTTGTTCTTCGCTGATGATACACCCCGGAGTCGGCCTTCCCTGTTGGGCAATGCCCTTGCCTTTCAGGGCATCCAACACGGGCGGCAAGGCCCTGGCGTCTCCGATCATGCCAAGTGAGGCAATCGCGTGACGCTTCACGGCTCCGTCCCTCATGGCGTCGATGAGCCCGTCAACGGCCAGGGGGTCCCCGATGATACCCAAGGCAATCGTGGCATCTTCGCGCACCGCCCGGTCTTCATCCTTCAACGCCCGGATCAACGCCTCGACCACGCGCGTGTCCTTAGTCCACGCCCGCCCCATTTGGTAGTCAGTCGTCATGCCGCCCAACGCCCGAACGCCATGACAGCGGACCACGAAGTGCGGATCGTTCAGTGTTTCAATGAGGGCGGGAATAGAGGCTTCGCCGATGTACACCAAGGCGGTTCCGGCGGTCTCCCGGACAATTTTGGAGGTATCCTTGAACAGTTTGATTAAAGCCGGCACGGCTCGCGGGTCACCGATCCGTCCCAGCGCCTCGGCCGCCGCGCTCTTCACGGCCCCGTCACGGTCACGACAGGCGATCATCAGCGGTTGAACGGCCTCGGGCTCTTTGAGCAACCCCAAGGTCTTCCCGGCCTGCTGCCGAACGCGCCACCGGTCATCTTTCAAACAGGGAATAAGTTTCGGGACGGTGCTTGTCCCCATGGAAGCCATGGCGGACACGGCCTCATCCTGCACTTCCATCATATTGTCGTTGAACAACGTGATGAGCGCGTCGATGGCCACGTCCCCGCCGATTTTGGCGAACGCCCACCCTACGTGTACCCGAACGGCCCAATAATCATCCTCCAAGGCCGTCGTGAGGGCTTCGAGGGTCTCCGGGTCGCCCAACTCCGCGAGTGCTTTCGCGGCTTCTTCCCGCGTGGCGTCGTCAACGTCGTCTAACGCTTCGATCCAGTGCTCTACAGTCTGTGACATGGCTCAGGAATTTGATGGTGCGTCTTACGGGGCGGAGGGATAATCGTAATCGCGTTCTTGTTTGTAGGGTTGCGTGTGGCTGCACCGGATCACGAGCTTGGCCGTCCCGAGTCCGTCTACGCATTGCGCCAAGGTTCGATCAAATTCCAACGTGCCTTCCAACGTCACCCGAAACGCGAAGTCGAACGTGAAGGTCCCGAAACGATACTCGCCCGGTTTCAAGGTAATTTCCCGCACGTCGGTTGTCTTGTAGGACTCATAGGTAATGGGATCTTTGGTCCAGATCAACGGGGTCACGCCCGGCACGTGCCACCACGTTGGGGGATCAAGCGCCGTGGGATCGATCGTAATCGTATATTCCCGCGTGAGCGGATTCACGGCCTCCCGCGCCGCGCCGGCGTCGCCGGCCAGCACGGTTCCGACGAGACTGCACGCCAGGATGCTATTTTTTACGAATCGAAGAAGATTTAAGCTCGAACGTCTCATTTCCCGTTGTCCTTCGTTCGGGTCGCTTTTGAAAGATGTCCGTCAACGCGCGACTTTCCCATTCGGTATGGGTTTCCAATCCGAGTGCTTCAAGCACCGTGGCCCCGACGTCCATGATATTCACGCGATCGGGAATGACGTACCCGGGCTTCACGTTCACCCCCCAGGCAAGCCATGGAATCGCCGGTTGCTTGGGCGCCCCCATTTTCGCGTTCGAAGCTTTGGGGGAATCCGATCCTTTCAAGCCCGTGACCATGATCATGGTTTTATCCAGAACTCCGTATTTCTGATAGAGAGCCATCAGGTCCGCGATGGCCGTATCAACGTTTTGGAGGGCCTGGGCATACTGCCGTGACTCCCATCCGCGTTTGTGCGCAACGTCCGCGGGCTCAGGGAGGTGGGCTACGAGGAGTCCGGGTATCTTGAAGATACGAAAATTAAAGCCGCCGGGGCTGGTCACTTTTCTCAGGTAATCATTGATATAGTCCACCAGGGTTGAGGGATTGCACTGGGGTTTGGCCTTTCCGCACGTTTGCAGGTCTACGTAAATCTCCGGCCTGGCCAATTGATAAAACCGCTCATCCATGATGAAGAGCGCCGTATCGATCCCGCCGGCAAGGTCAAGATAATCGAACATGGTGGGAGAACGCAGAAACGACCGGGAAAAATCGTAGGTCTCCCATTCCTGGTTCACGCGGTGCTTGTTGACGGGCAGTCCCGTCAGGAGGCTGGCCATGGACGGAACCGTGTACGGAGACACCGATTGAGCTTTCCAGGTGACCGCCCCTTCCTGGGCGAGTTTCTGGAGAACCGGCATGGTCCCGTTTTGAATCACGTCATTGCCCACGCCCTCCAGAACAACCAGCAGGACGTGATCGGCTTGGGTCGGGGGTGACGCCGCAAAAACCTGGGGCTTTGCGGGAAAACTGAGGGTCAAAATCGCAAGGACAGCAATTGTAATTTTTGCAAACATGGTTACAGAATTCTGTTTTCAGGGTTGTTGAAAATTATTGGAGGTGGTGATGTCGACACGCAGGAGACTGGAGTACGCACCGCCGTTCTGTGTTTCCAATAATCAGCCTTATCTACCTCTTTGTGACAGGTTAGAAAGACAACCTACCATGCCGGTTTTTTCGTGGTCAACTACGCGAACGAGCACCGCCGCAACCGCCTTGGTCGCCGTCCCTGATTTGCGCAGGGATCCCTATTCAAGGTATGACAGCAGGGCAAAACAACGTTCGATTCATCAGGATTCCGGCTCATGCCACAGGCCAATAATTTTTTGCATGCCAAGTATTCCCGCTCGGATCCGGGGGACCGGGCCAAGTACCTGTCGTTTGAACCCGGGGCTCCGCCTTTGTCCCCTGCCTGGCATGAGGCCCTCAGGCCCTTGGGCAAAAACCTGTGGGACGCGGGGGTCCGGGCGATCCTCCTGGTGTATGGCTCCCATTTGGGAGCCGACCCCTTCGGATCGGGACGCCTCGATGAAGTCGGCGGTCTCAAGCGGGGTTACTCCCGCGGCATTCCGGGACTGGAGTCTCTCCTTGCGGCCCTCCGCCCCAATGACTATCAACGCTCGCAGCAAGATCCTGCCTGTCAACCCCCTTATGCCAATGACGACGCCAGCAAAGCGAAGCTGGACAATCTTCTCAACGACAAGGGAAATTTTTCCGAAGAGTACGTCAAGGGCCTCCGGGATGGCCTCTCTCAAACCCACGCGATGCCGTTCATGGTCCAACGGTATCTGTGGTCTTCCCTTCACCATCACCCCGGTCGAATGGAAGGGGCCTTGGCATTATGCCATGAACTCAACCGCCTCAAGGCAGAGAAAGATCTACGGGCCAATGATCGAATCCTGATTGTGGCCCATGGCCACGCCGGCCAGTTGCCGGCGCTGCTTTCCAACCTGGTGGCTCCGGGGGACTCGTCGGTGCGCGAGACCGTGTTTGAAACCCTGGCCTACTTTTATGAGCAACAGGAGACCCCATCCGCAGCCGTTCAACATTTGCAGGAACTGGACCGGTTGTTGGCCGAGAACCAATTGGCCGCCTGGCCCTCGCTCGACGTAGTCACCCTCGGTACCCCAATCCGCTACGGCTGGGACACGGATGGTCTGGGCAAACTCCTCCACGTCGTCAACCATCGCCCGATCCGGCAGGACGGGAAACGATGGCTGGCCAAAATGGAGTTGCCCCAAATCGTGATGGAAATGCCCATGGCGTCCGGCGGCGACTACGTCCACCAGCTTGCCGTCGCCGGCACCGATGCTGTCCCCGCTTCACCGTGGGAAGTGGAACTGGATCAGGCTTTGCGTGAAAATTTGGAGCCGTATGACGGGTTTGAACGGTGGTTGGAATGCGCTCGTCGCGTGACCCGTTGCCCCAACGACGGCCAGTGCTTGCTGATTGATTACCACGATGCGACCGGGGGCGCCCCTGATGAACACCTCTTTGGCCATGCCTGCTACACGCGGCTCGACGCCTTGCTGTTCCAGACCAGCCGCATCGTGGAAACGCTCTATGGGGCCTGAGCCCCCTTCCGGCTTTTCGGTCTCGTTTCCTGAAAAAACCCTTTGATTCCCATAAAATGTTTATGCTATTCGTTTCCAGTTTGCCACAGCCGTCAGCTTCCATATGGTCATAAGGCATAAACTTGGATCATGATTATCGGTGTTCCCAAAGAGACCTATCCCGGTGAACAGCGGGTCGCACTGATCCCCGCCACCCTGCCTTCTTTGAAGAAGGAAGGCATGGAGGTGCAGATTGAAGCGGGGGCCGGGGTCGCGTCCGGCTATCCTGATGACGCCTATGCAGAGAAGGGGGGTACCATCGTCTCCTCCCGGGCGCAACTCTTTGAAGCCGCCCAAATCATTGCCCAGGTCCGGCTGTTGGGTGCGAATCCCGAACAGGGCAAAATCGACCTGCCCTTGATGCAACCCGATCAAATTATTGTCGGCATGGCCGATGCCCTTGCCAATCCTCACGGCGTTCGGGAATTGACGACTCGACGGGTCCGGGCCTTTGCCATGGAATTGATGCCGCGCATCACTCGCGCCCAAAGCATGGACGTGCTCTCGTCCATGGGCACCGTGTCAGGATACAAGGCCGTGTTGCTGGCCGCCAATGCGCTACCGAAGATGGCGCCGATGCTGATGACGGCAGCCGGAACCGTGGCCCCGGCCAAAATCTTTGTCATCGGAGCCGGCGTGGCAGGACTGCAGGCGGTTTCAATGGCACGCCGGCTAGGTGCCGCGGTCGAGGCGTATGACGTGCGACCTTCCGTCAAGGAGCAGGTCCTGAGTCTCGGGGCCAAGTTTGTGGACCTGCCGTTGGATACCCAGGACGCCGAAGACAAGGGGGGATATGCCAAAGCCCAGGATGAAACGTTTTACCAACGCCAGCGTGAACTGCTGACCAAAGTGATCGCCTCAAACGACGTGGTGATCACCACCGCGACGGTCCCTGGGAAAAAAGCGCCAGTCCTGATTACGGCCGATATGGTGGCGGGCATGACTCCCGGTTCGGTCATTATTGATTTAGCGGCCGAACGAGGCGGCAACTGCGAATTGACCCAAGCCAATCAGACGGTGGTGGCCCATGGAGTGACCATTATCGGAACGGAAAATCTGCCTTCCCTGGTCCCCTATCACGCCAGCCAGATGTACAGCAAAAACATTGCCACCTTCCTGTTTCATCTGGTGAAGAAAGGGGAACTCAAGATTGACCGGGAAGACGAAATCACCAATGGAACCCTCCTGACGTGTGACGGCGACGTGGTTCATCCCCAAATCCGTGACATCCTGGACCCTTCCGCGAGTAAGGGAGAGGAGAAGTAAGACATGGAGATATTGATTTCCAGCATTACGATTTTCGTCCTGGCCATCTTCGTGGGTTTTGAAATCATCACCAAGATTCCTCCCACCCTGCATACCCCGCTCATGTCGGGCGCCAACGCCATCTCAGGCATCACGCTCGTCGGCGCCATTCTCTCGGCAGGCAGCCAACAAACCTTGTTGACGACCGTACTCGGAGGGCTCGCCGTGGTCTTTGCGACCATTAACGTGGTCGGCGGCTTCATGGTCACTAATCGTATGCTGGAAATGTTCAAGAAGAAATCATGACCGATTTACTCATCAACGGAGGGTACCTCGTTGCCGCAGTCCTCTTTATCTTCGGACTGAAGGGTCTGACCCACCCGCGCACCGCCGTTCGAGGCAACCTGCTCGGGTCGTGCGGCATGCTGCTGGCCATCGTGATTACGCTGGCGGATCAGGGTATCGTCGGCTTTGAAGTCATCCTCATCGGGCTCGTCATCGGCGCGGCGATCGGGGCCGTCCTGGCCGTCAAAATCGAAATGACGGCCATGCCGGAACTCGTGGCGTTGTTCAACGGGTTCGGCGGCATCGCCTCGGTGTTGGTGGCAGGCGCCGCCCTGATCGAAAGCACCCTCAACGACGGAGTCCCGTTCATGCAGGTCACCGTGGCTATTGCGGCCTCCGGGCTGATTGGCGCGGTCACGTTTTGGGGAAGCCTCGTGGCCTTTGGAAAGCTCAGGGGCCTCATCAATGAAAACGCCGTCCTGTTTTCGGGTCAGCAGGTCATCAATGCGGGATTAGCGATCATTGCCCTTGGGTTAAGCGCAGGCGTAATTCTTGATCCTTCCGACCTGATGCTGTACTGGGGATTGGTTGCCGTGGCTTCTCTCCTGGGAGTGCTGCTCGTGATTCCGATTGGTGGAGCCGATATGCCCGTCGTGGTCGCGCTCCTGAATTCCTACTCGGGATTAGCGGCTGCGGCCACGGGGTTTGTCCTGTCCAATAACGTGCTGATCATCACCGGGTCCCTGGTAGGGGCGTCGGGTTTGATCCTCACGGAAATCATGTGTCGGGCCATGAATCGATCCCTGACGAACGTCCTCTTCGGGGTGCTGGCGCCGACGGGCGGCGGGGCGACCGCAGATGAAGTCTATGCCGGCCGGGTTAAGGCGGCCTCGCCGGAAGAGGTCGCACTCCTCTTCGACGCGGCTCGACGGGTGGCCATCGTTCCGGGGTACGGCATGGCGGTTTCGCAAGCCCAACACCCCGTGGCCAACCTCGCGTCCCTCCTCAACGAACGCGGCATTGAAGTGGAATACGCCGTGCATCCCGTGGCCGGTCGAATGCCGGGCCACATGAACGTCCTGTTGGCCGAAGCCGACGTTCCGTATGAAGCCCTCAAGGATATGGATGACGTCAATCCCTACATCGATCAGATCGACGTGGCCCTGATCATCGGCGCGAATGACGTGGTCAATCCACTGGCCCGGACCGATCCCACGAGTGCCATTGCCGGGATGCCGATCATCGACGTGGATAAGGCGAAGACCGTGGTGATTATCAAACGAAGTCTCAGCCCGGGCTTTGCCGGAATCCCGAACCCTCTCTTCGCGTTGGACAATTCCCTCATGTTGTTCGGCGACGGGAAAAAGATGGTACTGGACATTATCGCCGCGCTCAAAGACGCCTGATCGCACGCGGGCCACGGAACTTCATTCAATTTTTAAGTATTTATATTTAATAAAAATAAGGGAAAACGTTAAAGTTGATATCTCATAACATATTGCTATCATTTAATTTATAAGATTTCCTTGCGTTATCCTGTATCTTGCAGGCAAACTTGTCTCCGGAAAAAGCCATATGGTACCTTAGCCTACGACGCTTGAGTAAGAGATAAAGGGACCTCTGGTTTATTGTGATAGCGGGATGCAGGGCAAGGCGTCCCGGAGCGAAACCCGAGGCTTATCAGAGAGATAGGTGAGGGTTGAGCGAGGACACAACGCAGCCCTGCGCCCGATAGTACAGTAAATCAGAGGTTCCTAAAGAACTTTTACCAGTTACGAGGAACAATGGAAATCAAGGTAGTGAACAACAATGTCGAGAAAGCGCTTCGTGTTGCGAAGAAAAAACTCGCAGCCGATGGCCTGTTTCGTGAGTTGAAGCGCCGACGTTTTTACGAAAAGCCGAGCGTGAAGCGGAAAGCCAAAGAGCGGGAAGCGGCCCGTCGACGGCAAAAATGGTTGGCGAAGCGTACGTTTCGTTAGTTCACACCCCTTCGTGATCTTCTCATCTCTTCCCGTTCAACGCCCCACCATCCTCAATGCGTGATTCCGATATTCACGCCGTCGTCTCCGAAGTCAAGAAAACCATTCGCCGCTGGAAAGAACCCGTGCTCGGCGTCGTGGCCAGGGAAACCCGCGACCCTTTCCGCATTCTGATTGCCTGTCTCCTGAGTCTCCGGACCAAGGATCAAACCACGGACGAAGCCAGCCAACGGCTATTCCAATTAGCCAATACGCCGGAGTCCATGAGGTCGCTCTCCATCAGAGCAATAGAGAAGGCTATCTATCCGGTCGGATTCTACAAAAACAAAGCCAAACAGATTCGGGGAATTTGCCAAAGCCTGCTCCGGGACTTCGGGGGACGGGTTCCGGATACCATCGAAGAACTCCTGACGTTGAAAGGCGTTGGCCGCAAGACGGCCAACCTGGTGGTGACCGTCGGATATCGAAAGCCCGGGATCTGTGTGGATATCCACGTGCACCGGATCAGCAACAGGTGGGGCTACGTTCAAACCAGGACCCCTGAGGAAACCGAACGCGCGCTTCGACAAAAACTTCCCGCAACGTACTGGATCACGTTCAATGACTGGTTGGTTCCCTTTGGGCAACACCTCTGCCGCCCAGTTTCGCCGTTTTGCAGCCAATGTCCGGTCAGCCAATACTGCAAGAGAGTCGGCGTGCGAACCTGCCGGTAGGCATCGTGAGTCCTTGCTCCTGCCGGCGCAGTTCTTGAAGTGTCTATCGACAACATTTGATTCTTGACAGAATTTGTGGTTCTGACATCATGGCTTTGTGAACCATCATGCTTTTTGTCTATGCGGGCGAGACGCATAGATCTTGAGCATTGTCTGGACAGCGGATATAGTACGCTTCTATGGTTTCTGTCAGGTCCGGGACTCGATGGTGGTTTCGTCTGGTCCCGATTATAAATTTGGAAACGGCAACCGATGTTCGGCAGCCCATTTCTCCAAGAAGCCGCAAATAACAGGAACAAGCGCCAGCAGCTCGACCATCTTCTGAGGGTAACGGCGCCTCACGAACGCATGATCCTGGCCGGCATCGGCTTGGTCATGCTGGCACTCGTGGCATGGGTGCTGTTCGGCAGCATCGTCCGCAGCGTAACCATCGACGGAGTCCTGATCGAGCCTGGAGTTCGCCACGAGATAATCTCGACCGAACCCGGTTATCTCGTGGAATTTCTGGTCGTTCCCGGAGACCACGTCGAAGCCGGAGACCCGATTGCCCGGCAGAGCGTACCGGAACTGGATAGCGAGACCGCAGCTTTGCGCAACCGGATAGAAATGTTGAAGAGGGAATCCCGACAGGTTGGCGGAGAGGGGAGTGGCGTGCGTTCACTATTGACTGCGGCCCAAGTGGCATTGGTGCAGATAGAAGCCCGGCGCTCATCGAGGGAGTTGATCGTCAGCCCGGTCGCTGGTGAGGTCACCGCCTTGCGGTCCGCCCCCGGCGAATACCTGTCGGCCGGAGGCGGCGTCGCACAACTCCGCGAAGCGGAAGATCAGCCGCTTCAAGCGGTGCTGCGGGTGTCCCCGCGCACGGCACAACGCATCCGACCTGGCATGCGGGCGTCGGTCGAGGTCATGATACCCGACGGTGTGAAGCGACGGTTGGACGCAGAAGTGACGTTAGTGACTCCCGGACCATTGCCGAACTGGCTGGCGTCGCTGGAACCCGCGATCCTGGACTCCGCTCATCGAGTCGACGTGGTCCTCCGACAGGCTTCAGACCTTTCCCTGCCGGATGTCACTCCGTGTCGCGTTCGGATAGTACTTGGCCAGCAGCCGTTAACAGTCTTCCTCGGCTTCGGACGGTTTTGAATGTTCTCATCCGCCCCGAGAGAATCAGCGGAATCAAGCAGAGAACCCCCTTGAAAGAACGCGCCAAACAGCGTGCAACTACTCCACTCCTGTTGCAAACGCATGCGACCGAGTGCGGTGCCGCGTGCCTTGGCAGCATGCTCGCCTATTTCGGGCGGTGGGTGCCTCTTACCGAATTACGCGACAAGTGTGAGGTCAGCCGGGACGGGTCCACGGCCGCCAGCATCGCACGGGCCGCCCGGCACTATGGCCTTGAGTGCAAAGGACGGAGCGCGCACGGCCGCCAACTCAGGAACCTGCCGCTCCCACTTATTCTGTTCTGGGAGTTCAACCACTTCCTGATCCTGGAAGGCTTTGATCGAAAACACTTCTATCTCAACGACCCGGCTACGGGACGCCGCAAGCTCTCCATGGAAGAGTTTAGTGCGGGCTTTTCAGGTATTGTCCTGCAATTCAATCCCGTGCCGGAGTTCCAGCGGGGGGGCATTCGACCCAACCTCCTGCGACGTGTCCCGCTCTGGCTTCGCGGCTCTTGGGGCGCACTGGCGTATGCGCTGGGATGCGGGCTGATGCTGGCCGTGCTGGCCCTCGTCACGCCGGCCATAATGGGCATATTCGTGGATCGGGTGCTTGGAGAGAATGAGCCTTGGGGGGGGCGGCTAGCCGGAGTGTTGGCTGCCGCCGCCACCCTGGTTTACGGACTCACGTGGCTGAAGCAGTGGTGTCTGCAGCGCCTGTCCATCAAGATTTCAATTATCACCGGCGATCGTTGCCTGTCACAATTGCTGTGGCTGCCGGTAGCATATTTCAACCACCGGCTAGCCGGCGAATTGACTGTTCGGGTGTTGTCCATCGACAAGATCGCCAAGGGCTTGTCGGAGCATTTTCTCGGCGTGATGATAGAAATCGCGACAAGTGTGGTATTTCTGGCCGTCATGGTGGCATACGATCCGATGCTGGCGCTGGTCGTCCTGGGCCTGGCAATGCTGAACGCGGTTCTGGTGTATGGGCTCACGCGCATCCGATCCGACGAAAGCCATGCATTGCGGAGTGAGCAGGGTTTGCTGGTTGGTGTCGGCACGTTGATGCTGAACCAGGTGGACCGCATGCGGATGAACGCCGGGGACGACAGTTTTTTCACCCGCTGGAGCGGCCACCAAGCCAGGGAAATGAGCGCATACCAGCGATTCTCCGAACTCAGCCACGTCAACGAGGCCATGCCAAACCTGTTCATGATTTTGGGCAGCGCAGTCGTGCTGGCCTTCGGGGCAAACAGGGTCATGACCGGTGACCTCACTTTGGGTGGACTGGTGGCCTTCTACATCCTGGCGACCATGTTCCTGGAACCCGTGGGGCGATTCGTCGAGTTCGCCGACGAGCGTCAAGCGCTTGAGACCGATATGCAGCGCCTTGACGACGTCATGGAATCCTCCGAAGAGCCATTGTTGACGCATCGGCACCCAGCATCGGAAGCGATCGCCACGTTCGATGGGCGATTGCGACTGGCCGGACACGTGGAACTGCGCAACGTGACCTTCGGTTACAACCGGGGCCGGCCGCCGTTGATCAAGGGTTTCAACCTGCTCATCAAACCGGGGCAGCGGGTCGCGGTGGTCGGTCCAAGCGGGTCCGGGAAATCAACGCTGTCGTGCTTGGTCTCCGGCCTCTATCAACCCTGGTCAGGAGAAGTCTTGTTCGATGGCCATGCGCGACAGGAGATTTCCGAAGAAGTGCTGTCTCGCTCCCTGTCGATGGTAGAGCAGCACGGCGTCCTCTTCTCCGCCACCATCAGGGAAAACATCACGCTGTGGAACTCCGCCGTTCCCGATGATGACATTGTGGCCGCGGCCCGGGATGCCTGCATCCATGATGAAATTCTCAGCCGCCCCCTCGGGTATGCGACGCCGGTTGAGGAAGACGGGGGCAATTTCAGCGGAGGCCAGCAGCAACGGCTGGAAATTGCCCGGGCGTTGGCTGGCAACCCGACGGTACTCATCCTGGATGAAGCAACGAGCGCCCTCGACGCCATCACCGAAGAGTATGTCGACAACGCTTTGCGACGCCGGGGGTGCAGTTGCCTGATCGTCGCGCACCGACTGAGTACGGTCCGGGATTGCGATGAGATCATTGTTCTCGACAAGGGTGTAGAAGTGCAGCGCGGCACCCATGAAGAACTGGTGACGGACGAAACCGGGTTGTACTACCGCCTCGTCAGGGAAGGCTAACTCCATGACGACTCCGGAACGCTGTTCGCTTGCTCGCGTTGCCGTTGAATCGGGCGTGCCCGTGCCCTGCGCCGGCAATTTGCCATTGGAGATGAGTGATCCGCAATGCGTATGGTTCATCGACAAAGGCGCCGTTGACCTGTTTCTGGTCGAGCACCGGGACGGAGTGGAGCAATCAGCGCCACAGCACCTGCTACGCGCCGATTGCGGCCGCCTCCTGCCCGGTGTCGAACCACAGGCGGGAAACACGACCCTCAGCCTGATCGCAAAGGGGTTGCCGGGCACCGTGCTGCAACGCCTCCCGGTCGCCAGCCTGACTGTGGTTCGGAATGAGGAATTGGCAGAGCACGTCGACGCATGGCTCATAGACGTTACCACCATGCTGTCACGAGACGTCCTGCCACGGCCTCGACCGGACGTACTCGTTGAACCCGGACGGGTCACGGCAGGAAGGACTGGTACGCTTTCCGCGCAGCATAGAGTGGTGTGGGTGTCGGAATTACCGCCAAGTGCAGGATTGTTCATGAGCCTGATTGATCCCGCGGAGGGCAAAGAGGGAACCGTGAGCGCCATACCGCTCACGCCAGCCAGTTGGCTCACGCTGACGGACGAGGTGACGTTTTCCGCCCGGTCTTCCGAAACGCTCGCCGAAGAGCGCCTGCTGCTGCCCGCCCTGGCACACTTCCACGCCGTGGCGTTTTCCCTGGAGCGACTCAACCGCCGCCTGGCAGTCGTAGACCAGGCAAACCTGGAGCGGGCGAGAGCAACCAACCGCCGTGGCGATGAGGAAGGCGCCCGCCGTCGACTGTTCAACCTGTATGGCCTGTCGGATTCTGGGGCGGATAATGAGAGCGATTCAGCCCTATTCGAAACCCTGCGGATTATCGGTCGCCATGAGAGAATCGACTTCAAATGGCCCTCCAAGATAGATACATCCGATGCTGCGACGACTCTCAGCAACGTGCTGGATGCGTCCGGCGTACGCGGCCGCCGGGTACGGCTCGCCCATGAGGACAGGTGGTGGATCGGCGACCACGGCGCGATGTTGACGTTTCGGTCGGACGATAACCAACCAGTGGCCTTGTTACCGGGCATCTTAGGACGCTATCAAGAAGTGGATCCCTCCGGCCGCAAGACCAGGATCACAGCCGAACGCGCCAAATCGCTCCGGGACAAGGCATGGGTGTTCTATGGACCACTACCGTCCAGCGGCGTTGGGCTGCGCGACCTGTTACGGCTCGCCAGAAAAGGGGCGTCTATCGACTTCGCGCGTTTCATGTTGACCGGGCTGCTGGGTGGCCTGGTCATGTTGCTGCCTGCCATGACGGTCGGTTTCATCCTGGACGAGGTGATCCCCACTGGGACAACCAGCCTGTTGTACACGGGAATCGCGGTAATGGTGGCATTCGCCTTGATGGGGGCGCTGCTGCACGTCCTCCGGGGAACCGCCCTGATGCGTCTCGAAGGACGCGCAACGTCCCGGGTTGAAGCCGCGTTCTGGGATCGTTTGCTCCGGCTCCCCCTGAGTTGCCTTCATCGCTACTCGGCCGGTGACATCGCCATGCGGGGTATGACGTTCCAGCATCTTCGCGACACCATGCAGGGCTCGATCGCCAACGCCGTGTTATCGATGGTTTTCCTGTCGCCCGCGTTCGTGCTCATTTACTCCTATGATGCCATACTGGGTGGCATCACCGCCGTCTTCGGCCTCCTGTCTCTCATCGTGACCGTGATCCTTGGCCTGGGACAAATATCGCCTCAAGGCCGGGTACTCCAGACCATCCACCACTTGGCGGGCCGGATGTTACAACTTGTCAATGGCATTTCCACGCTGCGCGTCGAAAGCGCGGAAGGGTCGGCATTTGCGGTCTGGGCACGCGACTATCGAGAAGAGAAGCACGCGGAGTTGCAACGCGGCACTTTCGAAACGCATTTGCAGGCATTCGGTAAGGCCCTCCCGCTTCTTGCCGGGGCCGTGCTGATTCTGGCGGCAACGTTTCCGGGTCGAGAGACGATCATGGTGGGAGACTTTTTTGTCGTCTACGTCTTGTTTATGTTGTTCCTGACGGGGGTGGGTCGCCTGGGTGCATCGTTCAGCACCATTGCGGCCATCATTCCGGCCTTGGAGCAGATCCGGCCGTTTCTCAACGAGTTACCGGAGACGAGCATCGACGGTGAACCGGCGAAGACGCTGGGCGGCGAAATCGTATTCGACCACGTCAGTTTCCAGTACGACCCCAATGGCCCATTAATCCTGGACGATGTCTCGATTCATGTCCGTCCCGGCGAGTTCGTTGCCATTGTCGGTGAGTCGGGATGCGGAAAAAGCACGCTCTTCCGGCTTGCGCTCGGTTTGGAGCAACCGTCCGCCGGATCGGTGTACTATGACGGACGCGACCTCAAATACCTGAATATCAAGCAGGTACGCCGGCAGGTCGGCGCAGTCCCGCAAAAAGTGCAACTTCACCCGCAAGACCTGTGGGACAACATCGTCGGAGATTACGAAGAAGCGAACGTCGAGGATGCGTGGCGCGCAGCCAAGCTCGCGGTCGTCGATCGTGAGATCGCGGCGATGCCGATGCAAATGTTGACGCCCGTGGGCACCAGTGCCAGCGTCACGTCGGGAGGCGAGAGCCAGCGCATCACAATCGCCCACGCGTTGATACACAATCCCCGGATTTTGCTGTTCGACGAAGCCACAAATTGGCTCGATAACGACAGCCAATCCAGAATCATGGCTAACCTCATGAAGCTGACCTCGACGCGGATCGTTATTGCCCACCGTCTTTCCACGCTACGCCAGGTGGATCGCATATACGTGCTGCGGTCCGGGAAGGTGGTCCAGGAAGGGTCATATGCGGAACTGGCGGCAACCGAAGGCGTCTTTCAGGACTTGGTTAAGCGCCAAATGGCTTAACCGGGTCCTGGCAAAGAGCTTAAAAAAAGTCTTGACATGCACCCCCCCCCAATTTAAATTAGTGCATTACATGGCACTGTTTCTGTTATTTAAAGAGGAGGTTAAATATGGAACCCTTTTCACAACCAGCCATGCAGTCTGCAGAAGAAATGCAGCGCAAGCTCGTAAACAAGTCGGTTGAAGACTTGGAATTCCGGAAGCAGCTACTCTCCGACCCCAAGAGTACCATCCAAAAGGAATTCGGTATTGACTTTCCCGAGAATACCCAGATCCACGTGCATGAGAGCGACATGAACACGATTCATCTGGCAATACCGCCCGGCCAACTGGAAGAGGAACAACTCGAAGCGATCGCAGCCGGTCGTTGCTGCTGCTGACACAATAGGCACCTGCTGATTTATTTACTTGCTACCGTAACGCCCCAGACTTTAAAAGTCTGGGGCGTTTTACTTTGGGGTTCGCACATTGTGGGGGCAACAATATCAAAGGCCCATTGCGATGCGCCATTTCAAAACACGATTCGCCGAGTGGGTGGTTGAGGCGTGCTGGCTGATCATCGCAGTAACGCTTATCCTGGTCGCCGTGTCTGCCGGCGGCATCCTGTTCCTCAAGTCCTCGACAAACTACCGGATGTTCTTCAGCGAGGATAATCCTCAGTTCCTCGCGTTTCAATCACTGGAAAATACCTACGAGAAGAGCGACAACGTCCTCTTCATGATCGTTCCGGAAGATCGTGACGTCACGTCGGAACAGGCCCTCGCGGCGACGATCTGGCTGACCGATCGCGCATGGCAGACACCGTACTCGACGCGAGTCGATTCAATCACGAACTTCCAACACACGAAGGCGGACGGCGACGAACTGTCCGTGCGCGACCTTGTGGACCCGGCGAAACTTGGCGACGCGAAGGAACGCGCCCGGATACGCGCAACGGCCCTGACCGACCAGCGGCTTGCGGGTAACCTCGTGGCCAGGGACGGCAGTGTGAGCGGAGTCAACGTCACCGTGAAGCTACCCGAGGAAGACGATGCGGTCAGGATTTCCGAGGTTGCCGAATTCGCGCGCGGTCTCGCCGCCGAGGCGGAAGACCGGTTTACGGGCGTCGATCTCCGTTTGGTCGGGACCGTGATTCTGAACCATGCCTTTTCAGAAGCCATGGCGACCGCCACAAGGACCGTCCTGCCTGCGAGCTTGGCGATCATGGCGCTGATTCTCGGTGTCCTGATCCGAGGGCTCGCCAGCGTCGCGGCGACAGGCCTCGTCATCGTCTTCTCGGTTTTCGCGACGATGGGACTGGGCGGCTGGGCCGGTTTGCCCCTCACAACCAGCACGGCAGCAACCCCGACCATCGTCCTGACAATTGCCGTGGCCAACTGCGTGCATATCCTGGTCACTTTACGGCAGCGCCTGGGGGCCGGAGATTCGAAACGCGCGGCGATCGTCGAATCCATCGGTGTCAATCTGGGTCCGATTGTTCTTGCAAGCCTGACCACGGCACTCGGGTTCCTGACCATGAATTTCTCAGATGTCCCTCCGTACCGTCACCTCGGAACGCTCGTTGCGCTTGGTGTGGTCGTCTCGTTTATTCTCTCGGTCACGTTCCTGCCGGCGCTGCTTGCGCTTCTCCCCGTACGCGCGCCGGTGGCCAAGCAACACAACGACCCGGTGATGGCCACCATTGCGGAATTTGTGATACGCCACCGGACGGTTTTGCTGTGGGGATCGGTAGCAGTTGCCCTGACGCTCCTGACGGCCGTCCCACGCAACGAGTTAAACGACGTCTTGTCGCGTTTCCTTGATGAGAGCGTCGAGCTGCGCCAGGACATGGACTTCCTGGACGAGAACCTGAGCGGGAACACCATACTCGAATATTCCCTTGTCTCTTCCGGACCTGGCGGAATCGCCGAGCCCGCCTTCCTCACGGACGTGTCGGCCTTTGCTGATTGGTACAGGGACCAGCCGGAAACCCGGCACGTCAGGGTCATCAGCGACACCTTTCGTGAGCTCAACAAGAACATGCACGGCGACGACCCGGCTGCCTCCCGGCTGCCTGCCAGCCGGGAGCTCGCCTCGCAATACTTGCTCCTCTACGAACTCTCGCTGCCTTTCGGCCTCGATCTCAACAACCAGATCGACGTTTCAAAGTCGGCAACGCGCATGACGGTAACGGCCAAGACGCTCTCCACGCACGAGGTACTGGAATTGAACGCGCGCGCGGAGGCGTGGCTGGACGGCAACGCACCGCACGTCGTCCGGGCTGAAGGTTCGGGGCCCGCGCTGATGTTCGCGCATATCGGGGAGCGCAACATCCGGGCCATGCTGCTCGGAACCATCATCGCGTTTCTCGGCATTTCCGTCATTCTCATTGTTGCCCTTCGTTCGTTCCTGATCGGCTTCGTGAGCCTCGTGCCCAACTTTGTCCCCGGCGTGATGGGGTTTGGCATCTGGGGGCTGGCGGTGGGAGAAGTCGGCCTTGCGCTGTCGGTCGTCATGGCCATGACCATCGGAATCGTGGTGGATGACACGGTGCACTTTCTCAGCAAGTACCATCACGCGCGGCGTGAGCGCGGCTTCGCGCCCGACGACGCGGTGCGCTATGCGTTTCAGAAAGTCGGGCAGGCGTTGTTCACGACCACGGCCATACTGGTGTCGGGCTTTTGGGTCCTTTCCCTCTCCGAATTCTTTCCCACCTCCCAGATGGGGCAACTCACCGCAGTGGTTATCGCACTCGCGCTGGTCGCCGATTTCCTGCTCCTTCCGCCCCTGCTGATGGCCGTGGACCGGCACCACAACGACCCGGGAACCGGACGGCGCAAGCTCGCGGGGTATACCGGCCGGCGTCCTACCCGGTGGATTTCCCGCTTTGCGGCGCACAACACATCAACAGGAAGACATGACCTTTGACTTGGTGAATCCGCTCCTCGGTTAGGACAAACTTGAAGTGGTGGATGCGCTGTAGAACCACAAACGGGCCGGACCTGCCGAACAGGGGTTTGGCGCCGGACGACCATTTGGCCAGTTCCGACAATTTCTCGGGGACGGCGAAACCTTCCCGGCATATGCCGTCCATGAGGGAGGACCAATACAGCTTGTCCTTGAACCACCCCTGGTGCTCGTACATTCTGTTCTGGGAAAAGATATGCAACTCAAGCGCCGGCCCCACGCCGTCCGCGCCCACCGCGAACTGAACCCCCAAATGCACGCCGTCCAAGGCGCGTCGATGATCGAGACGTGACAGGATGCTGGCGACAATCTGAGTCTGCCATGGCCAACCGGCGCGTTCCAGAAAAGCCGTGACATCCCGGGCCTTGACGAACCCCAACGTCGTAAGCCCAATCCCCCCTCCGCTCGAGGGCAGGGCGCTGATGCCTCCAATACGCGCATCCGGATTCAGCGCCAGGTACGCCCGCTCGACCTGCCGGCGTTCAACGGCGTTCGGTTCCCAGCCGACGGCAGAGGTCATCGCGTCGAGCGCCACACCGAGATCCTGAAGCCGCCCATCGGCGTGGTCACCGGCCAGCGTCGGCCGAATGGGGTACAGAGATATCCTCGGGTTCTGGGGGCCGTGACGGCTCCCCGAGTCGACGTCGTATTCGAGCAACACCCTGTCGCCCACCACGCGTCGAAGAGGAGAGTCCTTTGGTCCGGTCTCCCCCAGCAGAAAGGCGATACTCGCCGTCGCGGGGTCCGCGTCCTCGGCCCGTCTCCTGTTCTCGAAGAACGCTGCCGACTTGGTCCCACCCAACAGAGAGACGCAAAGCTCCGTTCCTTCCTGGCTCTCATTGAGTGGAAACCCCAGCCAAAGCGGGAAGGCTGCCAGCGTTGGAGGCAAGGCACCGGCGCACTTCACCAACCCGTCCCATGCCCGGTCGCGGATCAGCAGCGGTGAAAAAAGTCCCTTGATCTGCTCCAGCAACTCTCCCAGGGAGCAGGTCTCACGGAGAAGCTGTTCCTCGTTCGTCCGCCATTGGTCTTCATAGCTCATAGCCGTTCGACGGCTGCCTGGCGTCTATTCGGACTTCACCGCGCAATACCGCCCCAGTTCGAAACATTTGTTACTCCACGCCACTTCCAGCGTCCGGACCTTCTCCATCATGGGACGGACCCTGGCCGGCATCAGCCAGCAGAACTCCAATCCCTTCAGCATCCGGTAACTCTCCTGAAGGAGCCGCGGGTTGTCGCTGTCCTTTCCGTTGAAGCCTTCGAACTCCAAGACCTTCAGGCCCGCGTTGCGCAGCAGTGGGATGTAGCTGGACGGGCTCTCCATGCTCTGCAACGCCCATGGCTCATACATCGGCCGAATGTACGTTTCGATCTGACTGGCGGTCAGGCCGTCGCTCATCAGCCAATCCGTCGCCACGATTCGCCCACCGGGTTTGAGGATCCTTCGGACCTCGCGAAGGAATCGTCCTCGATCGCTGTATTGGCAGGCGCTTTCGATGTTGATGACCACGTCGACGGAATCGCTGGCGATAGGCAGGCTGCGTGAACAGTTTCCGTACTCGAAGCCGACGCGCTGTTCCAGACCCGCCTCCGCGGCCTTTTGCCGGGCGATCTCCAGTTGCCGGGTGCTCACGTTGACGCCCGTGACCATGCATCCCCGCGTCTTTGCGAGATAGATGGCCGTTCCCCCGATACCGCAACCCGCGTCCACCACGTGGTGGTCTTTTTCGATCATGACCGGGGCGACGATGGCCTCGATCATGCGCTCCAGCCCGCGCGCGAACTCCTTCGAATCCGCGCGAAATTCGCTCTTCACCAGCGATTCGCTTCCCTCGAACAGGCCGAAGTGGACGTGATCGACGTGCCACCACTTGATGTAGAAGTCATCAGTCCAATCGTCGAAGTGACGCGCCACGTCTCGGTCGTGGACCGAGAGAGCCGGTTGTTGTTTCTGTTCCAACTTCAGTTCCTCCTTGAGGTCCGGGGCGACGCCACTGTGCCGGTCCATTCGTGTTCAAAACGTACGGCCGTTCGATGACCGATTCCACCATACGGGAGTCATCTGCGCTTCGCAAGACTCGCTCGCACCGTCTCCAACTGATCGGGCAACTGGTAGCTGGGGTTGTCGATCATCGCGGTATCGAGCAGCAGCACGAATGGGTCAACTCTCAACTTACGGGCCATGTGTGGAGCCAGCCGCCGGAAGGTTCTGTAGAGCCGTGCCTTACAGCGCAACCACATCAGGAGCCCCGAGGTCCGTTGCCGGGGAAACCGAAGTTGGTCGGCAACCTTGTCGCCGATAAGGGCGCGTGAAACCCGATAGGCATGTTGCACCATGGACCGTTTGGCGGACCGATCGGTTAACCGGGCGACCTCGGGCAAGAGGTATATCACCGCGTTGGACGTCTTCACCCATTCTTCGTTCGGCGGCGGTTCGCACAGGTGGGCGATCCGGACAAACTCGGTGGTTTCGGCTTCGTCGCCGTCGAATAGCAGGGCTTCCGGCGTCCCGATCAGCCACGAGGCATAGCGCCAAATCTGCATGATGCTGGCCCGTGCATCGGCGTTAAGATTCGCCCCCAATCGATCCACGTCCTGGATCGACGACGCGGAGAAGTTGGCCGACGCGAGCGCCATGTTGGCGGCGCTGACCGGCGCCCCATAAATCGCCTCGTCCCATTGACCCGACGTCCGAAGCCGCTGCCGGATCTCCGCGTGCAGCAGCCGGATGCGGAGGGAAAACTTCCAGCTTTCTCCCGGACGCTCAAGGGCGTTCGGAAACATGAGCATCTCGACCAGATACCGGAGGTTCTGCCGGATTCGCCGCACGCCTTGCTGGGTCGTGACCTGTCCCGTCATCAAGAACACCTTGCTCATCAAACTGGTGAAGTTTCGCAAGGTGACGGCAACGAACGCGGGGATGAACAGGTCCAGGTGCCGTTGAAACGCGTGACGGCCCGGAAGAACCGCGTCGGGATCGAACCACGCCGGTGTGCTCCCGACCTCTTCGAAGAAGTCGCGCAACGGCCGCGGTGCCTCCCCGAGACCCCTCGCATCCTGCTCCATGCCGGCATTGATGAATCGCTGGCTCTCCCGGTGATCGAACGCGGCCAACGCCTCGATGACGGCATCGGCAACCGGGTCGTCGACAACCGTGTGTTGGATATATTTGGCGGCAAGCTCCGGATTCAGCGCAGACGCCTTTTTGTATCCGGCCCGATACGCCGAAGGGATCCTGCTTTCCCACGTGTCATCGTCGTGCTTCCCTGAAATCGATACGTTCACGATGTTGACGTTCCCTCAAGCGTTGAGATCTTCCTCTACAACCGGACCGTTGCGGCAGGGTTCGCTACTCCTATGGAAGGGAGCTCTCTCCGACGGTTGTCAGGTTGTCTCCTTCGCGACAATTCCCCCATTCGGTCGCGCGCACATCATCAAAAAGAAGACGTAGCCCTTGGCCTGTTCGACCCCCTCCCCGCCGATGACCAACTTGATGTGATGGATGCCGCGCACGAGCATGAACGGGCCGGACCTGCCGAACAGCGTCGTCGAACCCGTGGACCAGTTGGCCAGCTCCGTCAGCTTCTCCGGAAGCGCGTATCCCTGTTCAGCGATGACGTCGATGATGCCGGTCCAATGCCGGATATCCTTCAGCCATTCATTGTCATTTGGAAACAGGCTCAGTCCCAACGACGGCCCCACGCCGCCCGAGTCGACGTCCAGGTGGACTCCCATGTAGGCAAAAGCGGCGCGTTCCTCGAAGTACGATGCCGTGGTGGCGACGACCGTACTGTCCCCCGGCCAGCCGGCGCGGTCCAGGAACGCGGCCACGTCCCGCGCCTTGGTGAAGCCCGTGACCGCGATGCGAATCGCCCTGCTCCGCGAGGGGAAAGCGCCGACCGCTCTGACGAGGGTGTACGGATTCAACCTCCGATACACGTCCTCGAGTTGTTGCCGTTCGGCCGCGTCCGGACTCCAGCCGCAGGCACGGACCAGCGCATCGTGCACCACGCCCAGTTCTCGAACCCGCCGGCCGTCGCCGGCGATCGCATCTTCGACAGGATAGAGAAACACCCCGGGATCCGGACGCCCACCGTCCGGCGCCGGATCGACGTCGTACTCGAGCAGCATCTTCCTGCCAACAACCCCACGTAGAAACGAGTCTTCCCGGTCGGTCTCGTCCAGCAGCCCGGCCAGCCTCGCCGCCGAAGGGCCTGCCTGTCCCGACCGGTTCCGCTCCTGATAGAAGGCCGCCGTCCGGCTCTCGCCCACCAGCGAAACGCCGAAATCGGCGGTCGGCCTGGGGTCGCGCAACGGCAGCTCGAACCCAAAAGGGAAAGCCGCCATCGTTGCAGGTGATTCACCGGCACGCTCCAACAGCCGCTCCCATCCCTCGCCGCCAATGAGGAGAGGGGAAATGTGTGGCCTGATCTGCACCAGCAGTTCCCCCATGGAGTTCGCCTGGCGCAGGAGCCATTTCTCTGTCGTGATCCAATCTTCCCGAATGCTCATGAGTACAAATGCCTATTTTTTCAGCTACGGGGAACCTCACGAACGGCAAGGTCGTTGCAGGCGCCGGTCGCCAACTTACGCAACCCGGTTCTCTCCCATCCAACCCAAAATACGTAAATCACGGCGGTTTCTCAACCGATGACCGGGGCCGGATTGAGATCCTCCTCCCTCAGAGGACTGTCGCGCCATCCCATCTCCACCGGCACGTCATAAAGACGGCCCGGCGCAAAGCGTTCCCAGTAGTGGCGCATGCCCGGAACGATGACCCTGGCCACCGGCATGCCGATGTCGGGCCGGGTCTGGTCCAGCACGAGGAACTCCATGCCCTTGGCCTCCACCCACGCGCGGCACTGCTCCACGTCCTCCCTCACGTCGGCGGTATCGGGAACGGGATAGTCCGAACCGGCGCGCGGCGCCGCACCCGGGGTCGGGGCGAGGTAGGGATGGTCCGCCAGCGTCGCGTTGCGCCACCACCACAGGCATTGCGGATCATCCACCTGATACCCGGCGCCGCCGCGCCCCGAGCCCTGGACCCAATTGAGGAACTGGTTCATCTCGCACACCGCGCGTAGTGCCGCGATATGAGGGTCGGTATGGGCGCCGGCGCCGTAGATGATGTCCTCTTCCTTCTTGTCGGTCCTGCGCGAGACGGCGACGAAGACCGGTATGCCGAGATCGCCGGTCGCGTCCAGCACCCACATGTCGCGCTCAAGGCCACGGTAGTAGTCGCCGGCGGCCGCCAAGTATTCGTCGCCGAAGCTGGCCAGGTCCACGCCGGGCAGGCGCAGCCGGTTGTACCACCAGACGGCGAAAGCGTCGCGTTCGACCAGCTCGAAGAATCCCTGCAGGATCGCTTCCTCCATCGTATTGCCGGCGGCGCAGCCGTTCGAATCCGCGACGAACTCGGAAGGCTGACGCGGCTCCTCCGACATGCCGTAGTAGAGCATGGACGTCGGCAGATACCGATGGCGTTCCCGGGTCAACGACCACACGGGCGACCAGTCCAGCTCCGATTCCGGATCGAAACGGGCGGGCACCACGTTGTAAGGATGACCGCCGGCGTTGATCTCCGCCGCGTGATCCAGTTGCCGCTCGCTGAAGAGCTGGACGTCGTTCGGGTGGATGGCTCCCGACTCGCCGTCCTTGACGAAGTCCGCGAAACGTCCCCGGCGGCGGATCTCGTCACCATGGAACGCGCCGGAGTAGCGCTCGAGCGCCTCGCACAGGGCACTCGCTTCGGACTGGATCGGGGTGCTTCCCTTGCCTGCGCTCTTAGTCCTCAGGCTGAGACGCAAGAGGCTCAGCGTCCGGGCCCTCAGCGCGACGTTGCTGCCGGACCAGTGGACGTGCAGCCAGGGATCGGCCTCCTCCGTCGTGCGCGTCAGCCAAGTCACGACGCCGCTGACCGGACCGATCAGGTGGCGGTACCGGGCCAGGGTCTCCTGCGGAGAAACCGAACGCACACCGCCGCTGTTGCGGACGCCTTTCGGACTCGGCCGCAACCGCACCGGCGGCGACGGCCGGTCGACACGGTACAACGCCGGGTCGCCGCAGGCCGGACACTGCGGACGGCGCATGACTGCGTGGTGCTCACTCTTCATTTGAGCCAGGTCCACCGAGAGAGCGTGCTCGTGGAGCGGTGCCGCGTCCTCCATCACCAGCCACTTGGCGATTTCCATCGCCACGAAGCCGTGCACCGTGTCCAGTACAGCCGGTTCGGCCACGCACGGACGGAAGGCTGCGGCGGCACCGGCGAGGTTGCGCAGGAAGTTGTGGATCTCGTGGTGGGCACGCAGGCGATAACCGAGGCAGGCCCAGCACGGCCCCTCCCCGGCGGGCCGGAAGACCGGACCGAACAGCGTCTGCATGCCCTTCGGCCGGACCAGCATCCACGGGGCGCCCGATGCGAGCTGGCGCTGGTTGACTTCGGCATGCCGGGGGTCGAGATAATCGTCGCAGAGCACCACCGACAGCGCCGGATAACCTTCCCCGGCTTCAGCCACGCCCATGGCCTCCAGCCGCCGGGCCAAGCGGCCGTCATCGCCGTGAAGCGCCACCGTCAACGTCCGCAGTCGCTCCTCAGCCCACCGGGGAGAAGCGCCCAGCGAGGACCAGAACGCGGCCGCTCCCCGTTCCATGGCATGATTGCCCGAAACCACGTATCCCCTGGAGACCAGGAAACCGAGTTGCGTCCGAACGGCGGATTCCGAATGGGAGGCGGCCAAGGCGGCGATGACGTCATCGCACGAACGGCGGCCGTCGAGCAGCGGCAGGAGGTCGGCGTGCATCCGTCCGCCCAGCAGCGTGTTGAAGTTCTCGGAAAGCAGCAGCAGCTTTCCGTCGCCGATGTCGCGAAACTCGAGATGCGGCGCGAGCATGGGCCTCTCGACGCGGCCGCGGTCGGCGGCCGTGGTCTTCCTCAGGATACCTGTATGCGGGGACGTGGGTTTCTCGGCCATGTCGCACTTGGCTAACGAATGTCCCGCGGCGCATACCCTTCCCGGAATTGCGCGTAGCTCATGTCTTCATCCCGTTGAGCGCCGCGATCCCGGCCGCGGCGCTTGACGCCGTTTGACGGATCGCCTCCGCCAGCCCGCTGTAGTCATCGACCCCGCAGGACCGCGCGATGACGGCCTTGACTCGCGCGTCGGCGGTTTCCACCGGACTGCCGTCCTCCAGCACCACCGACAGGATGCCACGCAGATTTCTCCACGTCTTCGCGGATGCCTCCATCCGCTCCGCGGCGTCAGCGGGGATCAGGCCGCGGGCGCCCAAGGTCCGGAACGCAGACGCCGCGCCAGAGACCAGAACATCCGGACATGCTTCGGCATGGATCAACTGCAGTAAAAGGGCCGCACTCTCCACGTCCCGGAGGCCTCCACGCGTGTCATCCGCGCAGCCCGGATCGGGCTCGGTCGTGCCGGTGCCGGTCTCCCGCAACGCGGTCATCAGCGCCTCCCGCGCGACGCCGTGGGTCAGGATCTCGCGCCGCGCTTCGTCGAACCGCGTCCCGACCACCGGATCGCCGGCGGCGAAGACGCACCGCGCCCGGAACAACTCCTGAAGCTCGTCGGCCGAAGCGGCGGTCCGGTGGTGTTCGCGGAATTCGGCGAGCGACCGGACCGCGCGCGGCGCCCGGTCGCGTGGCGCCATCGCGAACAGCAGGTTGTCGCGGCACAACGTGCGTAGCGCTTCGTGGAAACGGCGGCACAGAGCCTCAGCATGATCCGTGGAACCGCCGTCATGCAGAAACAGGACGTCGAGATCCGCACCGGGCACAGCCTCTCCACTGGCCAGGTCACCCAGAATCACCCCCGCCACTCCTCCTTGGGTGAGAGGGTCGCCGAAATCTTCGGCGGAAGCCGACAACACGGCAGCGATGGAAGCTTCGGCCACGTGTGAGAGTGCCATCCCCGCTTCGATCGGGGACAGGTTGCCGCGCATCATATGCACGCCGACCTGAAAGACCTTGTCGTTCGACCAGATTCGCGCCGTCTCCACCGCATCCCGGCTATCCTGGATGGGGAAATCAGCTATCTGTTCCTTCATTTCGGAGACGCCGAATTCGCGCGTCCAGTACACGCGTGCGAGGCCGCGGCGAGCGATCTTCTCGAATTCCGGATCCGGTCCGAACCCATCAGGGAGGTCAAGATCCGTGAACTCCCTTTCTTTGAGGTTATCAAGCAATTCCGGGGCGTGATTGATCCACGCAGCCAGACGCGGCGCGGAGTCGATGATCTCGGCGATCGCCTCGAATGCCTCAGGACGCGCAGCAAATGCCGGGCTGTCGTAGGGACGCCAATCGTCGATCTGCGGATAGAAATGCGTGCGCCAGGTATCGACCAGAGGGTCCATTGCCTGAAACCAGCGGCGGGGAAACAGGGCCAAGCCGACCGCCTTGGCGTAGGTTCCCGGCAGTTGCGGCGCCTTGTCACCCCCGCTATGCTGCAACAGCGCGTAGAGTCGGGTTGCCACCATGTGGTGGTCGGCATGACGTTGCGCATTGTAATAGAGCCAGTTGGAAAACCTATAGGCGGCACTCCAGGAATGCCGCGGCTGGACCCGCTCAAACCGGCCACCGGGGAGACGGATGCGCTGCAACCCGTAATGCTGGACATAGTCGACGACCCTTAACTGGAAGATCCCCAGGATGCAAATGACGGCGAGGACCAAGAGTCCCCATACGCCACCAATCCAATACGCCAACCCATACCACGCGGCAACTCCGAGGAAGTAACGCCACACCGGATTCGTGTAGTGCCAGACCGGCAGGTGCCGGCGCGCCAGCCAGTCGCGTTCGAAGCGCCAAGTATCGAGGTAGCTCCTTGCCACGGACCGAGGCAAGTACTGCCAGAAACTCTGACCCCTTGGCGCGGACACCGCGTCCTTGGGCGTACCGATATGGGCGTGATGGATATAGACGTGCTCCGTGACCTCTTGAGGGAAGGAGACGGACGCCATAAGGAACTCGCCGATCCAGCGCTCCCAGATGGCGCGCCGATGCATCATGTCATGGCCGGCGTTCAGGGTCAGCCGGGCCATGCTGCCCAGCGCCAGCACCATCAACACGGCTTCCCATAGTACCAGACGTTCGGCGACAAGGATCTGCCAGAGTGCGAAGACGAGCGTTATCGGATAAAGCGCCACCCACACCCAGACGGCCAACTTGTACCAGAACAACTGGCTTTCGCGCGTCTTCTTCGGGTCCAGGTTCCGCTCTTCCGTGCCGAACGCGGCATCGAGGTTGTCCGCGAGCCATAAGAAGAAGAACGGACCCGCAAGCCACCAGCCACCCTTTATCGCGGCCATGACCACGAGGGGAAAAATCGAGAGGGGAATAAAGTATGGGAGAGCGTTCCAGATCGACGGCCGGATCAGTTCCTCTCCCCCGGCAGTTCCGGTACCAAAACCCCTGACCTCAGCGGTATCCTCCGCCATGGGAACCTCCAGCTTCCCAAGGATCACATCTCGTTATCGAGCCTATTGTCTACCAAGGAGAGGCTTTGTCAAGTGGCTTGTCAGATCTCCAAAAAGGCCGGTCAGGCTGGTGGGTCACAAAAGCCGCACAGTCGACGGCAGCATCGATGCCGCTTCGCAATGCGCCGTTTGTCGATGGGACCCCCATGTACTCGCCGGCGAGAAACAACCCTTTGACGCGATTGAGGCTTTGCCGGCGCATTTGAGCGAGCGCCGTCATCATGCCGCCGGGTGCCAGGCATACGGCCTCATCCCACCGATAGACGCGGATGAACCGTGGGGTTTTTGACATCGCCGGGACGTACTTTCGAATGTCCGCAAGAACCCGTGCTCCTACCTGCTCATCATTCAATGGGAGTAATTCTTCGGCCTGCTTGTCGATCACAAGCGCGTCTATAAGGGCTTTCCCTTGCGGCACGGACTCCGGAGCCAGCACGGCTGAGTTGCTCATGCCGATCATGAGTGCCCCGGTTTGCCGCGGGAAAGTCACGGCATACCAGTCTGGGGGAAATGGACTCGAATCCACGCCAAAGAACACGCGACAACACTTGGAATAGGTCACTCGACGCAAGACGTCGCTGATGCCTGAGGGGAGGGCAGGAGCGATCTTGAGGGCCGTGGTGGCGGTCGTCGCGCAGATGACGGCATCGGCCTGGACGAAGCCCGCTTCCGTGATCACGCCTCTTGCCCGTCCATCCTCAAGGACGATACGCCGGACCGGTGTGGATATCCTGATGCTCTCATCACAGGATTGTACGAGGGCATCCATGAACTCCCCTCTCCCTTTTCCCCCGGGGCGGATCGGCCACGCGGCTCCATTCAAGCTGAAATGCCAAAGAATCGCCATCGCATAGGCGACACCAATCTGCTCCGGATGCGCAAAGGTATAGCAACTCAGGTTGGGTCCAACGAGCCATTCAAGAAACTCGGTTCCGAAGTTTGATTCGAAAAACTCGGCGGCGCTTTTTTCCATATCCAGATCCAACAGGCGCGAATGGTCGTCAAAGCTCAAATCGTGACTTCGGGCATTCAGCATCCGCATGCACCGAAGCGCCTGCCAGACGCCTTTCGGCGACAGCAGTTGAAACGACAGAATGGTCTTGGCCGTTTCCCACTGGTTTCTCAGTCCATTGCCGCCATAGAAACCATGAAATTTGCCGTTATAGTACACGCCGCCGTTTATCGGGACAGGCGTTCGCTTGAGCGACACACCGAGTTCTTCGGCCACCTGCCTGACCGTACCATAGGTTTCCATGAAAATGTTCGACCCGATATCGATATGAAAACCTTCAACCTCCTCTCCGAAGATTCGACCTCCGGGATGCGGTGACGCTTCGAATACCGTGACGTCCAGTTCATGCTTGCGAAGCGTGTACGCGGCCCCTAACCCCGCCATGCCGGCGCCAATCACAAGAACTTTCCGATTCCTGCTCATGGTGATTTCACCAGAAACCGATCAAATGGCGGGCTACACGAACAGGGTCGTCTCGGCCCCGGCTGCCAGCGAAAGGATGGCGGGAAGCCCCATGACCTCGTCCACCTGTTTGGCCACGGCTTCCGCGTCGACGCCCATGTATTCCAGGCCGGCGCTGCACGCGATGAGACGGAATTTCCCCACCTTCTTCGCCTCTTCAAACATTTCCGAAATCAGGGGAACCTTGCGTTCGGCAAGCAAGCGGGCCACTTCATCATGGTAGCGGTGATACTCCGGCGGAAAATCGACGTCATCGAGCTTCCCCTCGGCGAGCTTTCTAATGGTCCAGAACAACAGCACGACCACGACGTCTTTTCCCATGGCCGAAGCCGTGAGGGCCAGGGTCGCCACCTGGTGCAGTTTGTCATAAGTGGCGTTATGGGCGTAAATGATAAAACGAGGTGGGGCACTCACCTGGAACACCTTTTGGGACCGGGGCCCGTCTGCCTGCGGGGCAGAACCCCATTACGATCGAGTGGGTTGAATGAGTTGCTGACCAGTCGACTTGGTGGTGGGCCAATCCTCGTTTTCAAACATCAGGCAACATTTCAACCGTCCACAGACCCCGATGCGATGCGCGTCATTTGACCACGCCGCTTCACGACGGGACAACTTGAGGTTCACCGGCTTAAAGTCCGTGAGAAAACGCGCGCAGCAGAGGACAAGCCCGCAGGTATCGACCCCGCTCAGGCGACGAGCTTCATCCCGGCTGGAAATTTGCCGCATTTCAATCCAGCAATTGAACTCGCGCGCCAAATCCTTGACCAGTTGCCGAAAATCAACGCGAGATTCCGCGGTGTAGCTGAACGTCAGGGCCCGCCGCCGAAGCGACCCGTACACTTCGACCAACTTCATCTGCAAACCCAGCGCCTTAGCCCGCTCCCGACAGAACGCGATGCCGGAGGAGGACAACTCTTTCTGGTGGGCAATGGCGGCTTCGTCTTCCGGCGTCGCCTTCCGCAGGATACTCCGCATCACGCGCATGGGCGGAAGGAACGGTTGAGAATGCGGCGGAGAAAAGATGGTGCCGTAGGTCGTATCGTTCTCCAGGTCCAGGAGCACGTGGTCACCGGCCTTCAAGGTGGAATCGGTCGTCCGGGCCATTTTGACCTCACCATGGTCGCGGATTTTCAATCCAACGACCGTCACCCATTCAGGAAACGACTCTTCCTCATCAATCCCAGGCATCGTAATGGATTGATCGGTCATCACAAGACCTCCCGTCGCAAAAAGCACATACTCCTATCATATTAGCCAGCCGGAGGCAAGAAAGGTTTAGCGAGGAGCGCTCTTGAGGAACGCGGGCACTTCATGATCGAGTTGATACAGGGCAAGCGGCGAAACAACGTCGTTCTTTTGGATGACCTGAACCTGTCCCGGCGCAGGTACCCGAACGACGTCCAGGGCTTGGCCATGATGGTACTGACGGCCGGATGCCGCCAGCACGTCCCGCAGGGATTCCGGGGGATCCCAGTGGGCGGTGAGTAACGACGTTCTGGCCGGATTGCGATCGCTGAACATGAACGATAAATGGTCCGGATACCAATCGGCGCCACCCGTAGCGTACGAGACAAACAACGTGGCCTGGGCGTGTTGCATCAATTCCGCCAAGTAATGGTTGGTGAGAAATCCGTTTTCTCCCACCTCCAGCCACTTGCCGGGAGGGGACAGGCTCGCGTGCGCCGCGTAGGAACGAATTTCTTTCAACTGTTGCTGCGAGGCATACACGGTGGCAATCGGACCATGCTGCTCCACGAGCCTGGCGATAACCCCATCCTCGATCGCCGAATGCCCGTCGTTCGTCGGGCCGCTGTCCGCGTGGACCAGGGTATTGTGTCCCCGGTCACTGATTAAATAGCAATTGCGCGGCAGCGCAAGGTCGCAAGGGTCCTCGCCGAAAAACGGCACCGACGCCACCTGCCCGCCTTCAAATCTCCAGGATTCTCCATGCGCCAATTCAATGACGTTCGTAAAGCCCAGTTCCCGCATCAGGGACAGGTAATCGAAATACCACGTCTTCCGGTTTTTCCGGCTGGGCACGATCACGGGCACCTCCTTGGGCAAGTGCAGCAACGTGCGGGGATCGACGTGGTCGTCGTGGTCGTGCGTCAGGAACACGACGGCCGGTTCCGGCAGCAACGACGCCCACAAAGAGGGGACCGGCGATTCGGCAAACCAGGGCATCAGCCACGGATCAAACCAGAGAAACCGGTCCTGTTGCCGGTACATCAAGGCCGCGTGACCCAGGTGTACCGTATCCCGGTCCCGTGTCGCGTCGAGCCATTGTTGGCGAACGGAGGAACGGTCCGTCACGGCCAGACATTCATGCGAGTCGAGCTGCTCGAGCAGGTGCAGTAACTGCTCCGCGTCGCGCCCGGCAGTCGTGACAATGGTGCGAATTTCCGAGACGGTCCGGGTCCCGTTCAAACAACCCAGCAGTTTTCCCACTCCACGGGAACGCGGACCATCCAAGCCCATCGGCAGGGCTTGCCGGGTTGCCGCGTTGAATATCCGCAGACCGGCGTAATTCATGACCGCCGACTTCTGACGATCCTTGGGAAATTCCCAGACAAAGGTGCCGTCGGGATTTCGTCCGCACCGGATATGTTGCCGGAGCCGGGGTCGGGACTGCACCACTTCCGCGTAGGCATCTTCCAGGCGGCGGCTGGCCGCGGGATCATCGACCGGCGTTCGATGGGCAAACACGTCGCTGATGGCCGTTTCCACCGCACTCATGAGAATGCCGTGGACTTCATGGAGACTCGCCACGACCTCCGGGGTTACGCCGCCCATAAAGGGGAAAGGACCCGGCGGCTCGGCGCTTTCCAGTTGCACCCACACCCACGGCTGAAGTCCGACAAACTGGTTGAGGCCAACGCGATCCCAGAGAGCCATGGCGCCTTTCCGCGTCAGAGGTGACACTATCAAGTCATGGGGTGTATGTGTTCAGTCATTCACTGACAATCTCCGCCTTCTCCTTCCCCTCCTTTGTAAGGAGGGGCGAGGGGAGGTAGAGCCGGAACCGGAGTGGGCAGGTCTCGTACGGTGGGCAATACGGTGCGCTTGGGGTCTGTAACTCTACCCCACCTGGCCTCCCCTTACAAAGGGGAGGGAAAGAACCCTGTCGCCCCCAAGCTGACCATTCTGTCAACGAATTACTGAACATGTACAATGAGGCAACCTGGTGCTGCCATTCCTTTACGTCTCCGTTGAAAACCGAATCGGACTGATGGTGGGTTCGTATAAAACCTGGATAACGATGCGGTCGGGGTCCGCAAGATAAAACGAATAACTGCCGTCCCGATGGAGTTTGGGGTGATGGATAATCTCGACGCCCGCCTGAACGACCCGTTCATACAGTTGGTCCACGGTTTCCGGTGAATCCATGACAAACCCCACGTGGTCGAGGAATTGCCCTTGATGGTCAGCCGACACCCTCTCCTTCGGAATCTGATGCAGTGCCAGGTTATCGACCCCGGAACTCATGTACACGTTCCCGGCATCGGGTTCCCAGACGATCCTCATCCCGAACCAGGTCTGATAGAACGTTTTCGAGACCTCCACGTCCGTCACGTTCAAGGCCACGTGACGGAAGCCTTTCCCCGGCGGAAGATCCTGTTGTTCGGACATGCTGATCCTCGTTCCCCGCTACAGGACCGTCATCTTAACGGGGCGCGTTGAGTGGAGCAACCCCGCCGGCGATCATTGTTCCCCATGGGGCGGGCCGTGTGGTACCATCGCGCAATTGTAAATGTTCACTAATTCATTGACACTGCCTTTTTCCTCCCCTTTGTAAGGGGAGGTCAGGTGGGGTAGAGTCGCACTTCCATGGAGTATGGGGTTTCCCCGTCCTACCTCTACCTCCCCTCACCCCTCCTTACAAAGGAGGGGAACGAAACGGGTTTCCCTCTCTCACTGGGAGAGAACCCGCCCTGAACCTTTCGAAGGGACAATACACTCCGATGAACATTCAACCGGTTGCAACAAACGGATTCATTGCTCGCCGGGATTCCCCACCGGGCCGCAGGCATCAGGCTCGTACCGCCGTGATGCTGGCGTCCGTCCTGTGGTGCATGGGCCTGCCCTGGAGTGGATGCGCCTCACCGGTGGCCATGCATCGTGCCGTGCTGGAATACGATTGGACGGTCAACCGGATCGAAACCGAACTCCTGCTGCTCAATATTGCCCGCACCCGTTACCATGAGCCGATTCATTTCACGGCCGTCTCCAATATTGCCGCGACCTTTGATTTCCGCGTCAACTCCGGCCTGACGGGATTACTGGCCGGCGCCCCCGGCGCCGACTCGTTGTCTTTGACGTTGGGCAGCTCCGCCGCGGAAAACCCCACCGTGACGATTATCCCGATTCAAGGCAAAGAATTTACCACGCGCCTGCTGACCCCGATTACCGAGGAGGCTATCTTGTTCCTGGGGCAACAGGGGATCGATCCCTCCATCCTCTTTCGTCTGGTGTCTCGAGGGATCATTCTCGAAGACAACGATGGCCGACAACGTTTCTTGTTGAACCAGCCTCAACGGCAAGAGGGATACCGGGAGTTCCGGCAGCGGGTGATGCATCTGTCATGGCTCCAGTCCGAACGACATCTGTTTATTAACCGGCTTCAATTCACCGACGGAGACCAACGAAAGACCGGACGGATCGTGATGACCAACTATGATCCGAATATGCTTTCCAATAATGAACGACTGGCGTTACACCGCCAAGCGGAACGCTTCCCTCGCAATCATATCCTGGTCAATATTCGACCGGACCATCCGGGCGGTAATTTTCCCATGTTCGGGGAAATCAAATTGCGCAGCTTTAAGACAATCTTAAGATTTATCGGGCAAGGGATTACCGAGGAACCGGAGTTTCACGTGGACCCCGACCCGCGAACGGGCCCGGTGGCCGTCAATCCGGCCAGGACGCTGACCATCCGGGAGTCACGCACACAACCCGAAGGAGCCATCATCTCCGCTCAGAAACGCGGGTTGTGGTATTACATCGATCAGGAGTCCGCGGAAGGAGAAGCGTTCGACCTGTGGAATCACGAAGCCTTCGACCTCTTGTATCAACTGTATCACCTCACCGTGACCGATATTTCTCAAATCCCCTCGTTGCCTATCGCCATTTCCAAGTAGGGATTACCCTCATGAACACTGAATCGGATGCAACGAGCGGATTCGCCGGAATGACGGTTGCCGCCTTCGAAAGCCGGATGGCCGATCAGATGGCCAAACTGATTGCCCGGCATGGAGGGAAGTCCCTGGTCGCGCCATCCTTACAAGAAGTTCCCCTGGAAAATAATGCCGAAGCCTTGGATTTCGCGGCGAACCTCATGGCCGGGGACGTGGACCTGCTGATTCTCCTGACGGGCGTGGGCACCAGGACGCTGGTGGACGTCTGGAAAACACGGTTTCCGCTCGACGCGATCCAACAAGCCCTGACGAAGACCACCCTCGTGTGCCGCGGGCCGAAACCCGTTGCAGCCTTGAAGGAGTTGGGATTGAAACCCCATATCACCGTGCCGGAACCCAATACCTGGCGGGACATCCTTAGCACCCTGGATGCTTGGAAGCCCGATGGACTCACGGGGCTCCGGATTGCCATTCAGGAATACGGGACGGCGAACACGGACCTGGCGCAGGGACTGATCGAGCGGGGGGCCCGGGTGACGAGCGTGGCGGTGTACCGGTGGGCTCTTCCCGATGACGTAGAGCCGCTCAAACAAACGCTCCGCAGCATTGTGGACGGGAACGTGTCCGTCCTGTTGTTCACAAGCGCGGTACAAGTCGATCATATTGTGAAATTGCTCGATGCAACCGATGAACTCGCAACCTTCCGTGACGCACTGGCAAAAACCATGGTCGCCTCGATCGGCCAAGTCACCAGCCAGCGGCTCCGGCACCATCACTTTCCCGTTGACTTCGAACCCTCCCATGCCAGGATGGGGACCCTCGTGAAAGAAGCCAGCGAACACGCCGCAGAGATTATCACTCACAAATGATGACAATTTTCTTCTCCCATCCCATTCTCTCATCGCATTATGGCATTTCATGAACGATTTTCGACAATTCGTTGAAAATAGATCAGAGGACATGAGCCTGCCGTGTATAAAGCCCTTTTCAGAAATGAGGGTGGAACGATTCAACTCAGGGCGGACGTGGAGATTCGCTCCTACAATAGAGGGAGATATTCGATGACGAGTTTAACGACTGAATCCATCAGGCGGGCATGGGTCCTCCTTGGAGTTGTCCTTGCACTGCTTTGGGGAATGCCGCTGGACGGCTACGCCGCTTCGGCCAGCCAGACGATAACCGGGTACGCGCAGAATGCGGATTTGCGTCGCGTGGCACAAGCCACGGTGGAACTGCGGGACAAGGAAGGGACGTTGGTGACGTCGGCAACAACGACCGATGCCGGCGCGTTCATACTGATTACCCCGCGCGACGGCGTGTTTTCCGTGCAGGCCGTCCAGGATACCTACCGGAGCGAGCACGTGGTGATCGAAATCAGTCAAGAAGCGCCGGACCCCATGGTGTTGACCCTGACGGAAACCAAGGACGTGGCCTTGGAAATCGTGGCGCCCCTCACTCCCGTCAAGCCCAACTCGTCCGGTGAGACCTATTCCGTCAGCCGGAAGGACATCGAAGCCCTGCCCCGGGGGAACAACGTGGACCTGCACGACGTCCTGGCGACGATCCCCAGTGCAATCTCCGGCAGCCTTAAACAAGTGCATATCCGGCAGGAGCATGCGAATCTCCAATTCCGGATCGACGGCGTACCGATTCCGGACACCGTCACGAGCCAGTTCACGGACCTGCTTTCCCCCCGTGCCTGGGAGCGGGCGGACATCTTGCTGGGCGGCTTGGAGGCCCAATACGGGGTCAGGACAACCGCCGTCATCGACATCACCAGTAAAAGCGGCACCAAAGAAGGCTTCGGGTCAATCGGCGTATTCGGCGGCTCGAACGAGACCGTGCTGCCGTCGTTTGAATACGGAGGGATGGTAGGGGACAAATTCCGATATTACGTGATGAACAACTATAAGACGACCAACCGGGCGATTGATCCGCCCACGTTGGGCCAGTCGATCTTTCACGGGGACGGCGAATCCAACCAGACCTTCCTGCGTGGCGATTACCAGATTGACAACCGCAATAACGTCACCTGGCTGCTCCTGAACAGCGTGGCGGACTCGGAGATTCCCACGGAACCGGGGCAAATGCAAAATCAGCATGTTGTCGATCTGATCCAGGACCACACCGATGCGAATTTCACGCCAGCGCCTTCGGAACAGATTGATGAAAACCAGTTGGAGAGCAACCAGTACTCGCACCTGGTGTGGCGACACGACATGAATGCCACGCAGTTCGTGAGCGTAGCCGGTTACTTCCGGCACAGCCGGGCGACGTTCACCACCGATCCCTATAACGTCCTGGCCTATTCGGGCGGCGAAGACGCCCATGGCCACGCCGGTGCGACTTCCGCAGCCAATCAGGATCGGTGGGCCTATGCCGGAGGTGTACGGCTCGATTACACGCACGCGCTCAATTCCCAGCACATGATCAAAGCCGGCTTCCAGTTCGACGGAACGACGACGAGGAACAAGAACCAGTTGTTCGCGTTCCTTCGCGGAGACGACGACCATGACATGGATCATGACGA
>JAPPLK010000039.1 GCA_028819435.1 Nitrospira sp. | reverse complement strand
ATTCGACAATGGGATACTCCTTGGGGTCGATGGTCACCTCCCGGGTCAACCCCGAAGAAGAGCCGCGGCTCACGGCCTTGACGACCACGGTCCCGTCGTCTTCCACCAACGAATATTCGGTATGCTCGTCGATCTTATGAAACGTGAGGGGCTTCCAGGAATCAGGATAAGGCCCCCCGGCCTCTGCGCGCGAAAAGGCTCCCACGTGTAGCGTAGACGGCGCTTCCGCCTGGATGGGAACGGCCAGCAGGACAAGTCCCAAGCCGATTCCGATACACTTCGCAAGCGCATTCCACTCATGCCCCATGCGTTTCACGATCGAATGCCGCCTTGATGCCCCATGCGTTCTGCGCTATTCCGCAACAAGCGCGCTGACTTCTTCTTTCCAACGATCTTCAAACATCATCCTGAAAACAGCGGGAGGTTCGCAGACTCTCATTTCGCCTCTGTCAAAGGCCTGGTTGTATGCCGCTTCAAGAGTCTCAAGGAGTTTCTGCTTGTAATCTGTATCCTCGTTCCCCTTCAGGTGAATGCCTTTGGTTTCGAGGATGAGAAGTTTCCCATCACCTTTTCGGCAGGCGACGAAATCGGGATAGACGTTCTGCCGTCTCCATCCCTGGAGATGGTACTGCTGTCTTGCGGCGATCTTGTGCCACCAGGAGATGGCGTTGCTCTTGTCCAGATACAGCGCGAAATCCATTTCCAGTCCATTGAAGTTGTTTTCATAAACGGGCTCAAAAAGACTCTGTTGTATCGGTCGGCCATGTTCACCCTGAAGCGATCTTTCCTGGCTGGACACGTAAATCTCAAGCGATTTCTCCAGTTCATAATCCAGAGTTTCATCGGTCTCGAGGTAAAACCTGATTGCATCGTTTTTGATCTTATCGCGAAAAACCGACTCGGCTTTCTTGTCCAGGTCTTCCTTGATGTCCCGTCGCAAAACCTCTGAGAGATAAATCCGGTTGTGCAGCAATGTTGAATCGTCATATCTTCCGTGCTTTTGCAGAAAGCTCGTTGCCAGGCGAGCCGCCTGCCACGGGTTGGGTATTACGTCCGTCAGCCGCCGGACGAAATAATCAAGGCGTAACCGTTCGCCGGTCTCAAGGGCTTCATCGAAGATACGTCTATCCCCCTGAACGTCAACCGTAGCGATGATCTCCCGAATCGTGTCATCGTCGTCAAGATTCACCGTCTTGCCCGCGTTGATTCCGCCCCAATCGATCGCCCCCAGGATATCGCGGTCGTAATCAAGCGGACGCCACCTGTAACCTTCTTTGTGCAGAACCTTCGGGAGAAAGACCTGAAGTCTTTTATACTTGGGACGGCGCTTGACGGTTTGTGGTTGCGGCGCGTCGCCCTCACCATCGCCTCTGATGGAATTGCCAAGCCCAGTCAGGCCCTCGTTTTCCAGCCCGGCCTTCACCTTGTCGACGGCTTTCCCCACGTCCGTGTTGTAACAATAAATATAACACCGGTTCAGGGCATCGCTTTGCGCAATGCTGCGCGCGTGCGGTTGTCGCATGATCCGTCCGGTCATCTGGGTCATGGCCGTGGTCGCCGTGGTGTTATCCAATAAAGCCAGTACGTAGGCGAACGCGCAGTCCCAGCCCTCCTTGAGGGCATCCTTGGTGATAATCCAGCGGACGGGACTCGTTTCGCCAAGCAAGTCTTCTCCCGCGAGTTCCTTCTGTTCCGATGATTGCACTCTGATCCGGTCTTGCGGCACGGCAAGCTGTCGGACCAGATGCTCCCGCACGTCCTCCGAATGGATGGTCTCTTTACCCCGTTGTTCTCCGCCCGTCCGCTGAACCCTGACCAGGGCGATTGGACGGATATAGCGGTTTTCCCGTGTTTGAAGTTTCTGCGCTTCACTTTCCAGTTCCTGCAATTTCTTCTGTGTTTGCGCAAGCGTATGTTGCCAGTCGGAGTTGCCGAAGCTGTGAATCTCTATTGGCAGCTTGATCATCTCCTCGGCCTGCAACTCGGTTCCCGAAATGTTGACCAGGATGTTGCTGATGTCGATATTGGGCGTGGCGGACAGTTCCAGCACAAAGCGGGGATTGAGTCGATTGACGGATCTGACAAACTCGCGATTGTTTCTGTCGTTCGGCCCATATGCCTTGTGCGCCTCATCCAGAATGACCGTGGGACGAATCAGTTTCAGCACGTTGATCAGGCTTTGTTTCACCGCGCCGCCGGCGTTGTTTTTCTCCAGGTCCGGGTGCCGTTCTGAAAGCGCGTAGTTGGCGGTTGAATCGTCCTGTTCTGGAAAAAACGAGATGTAACTCCCGCTGTCCCGGAATATCTTGAGAAATTCCTTCCCTTTTTGTCTGTTGGCGGACGGCAACATCAGCATCATGAGACAGAGACGGCTTTCGACGTCCTGCCGGGTGAAGCGGTCGTCCTTCTGCAACAGTTTGACCGTGCCGCCGGAAATCCTCTCAAGCATCTGCCTGTACGGATGCTCGCGGGTTTTGAAGGAATTAAGCGTCTGCTCATAAATCGCCTTGGTCGGCACGATCCACAACACGAAGCCCGTATCCTGTTTGATGCGCTCAAGCGCGGAAACGCCCAAAAGGGTCTTGCCACCCCCGGTTGGCACCTTCAGGCAGACGTGCGGGATGGGCTCACCGGATGTTCCGTTTCGGGAAGTGTAATCGGGGATTTCAATGTTACCGTCTCTCGGAATGCCGGGGAGAACATGCTGCTGTTTCAAGCTGTTCCAGGCGGAGAGGGGAAAATTTTTCAGTTCTTCGGGAATATCTAGGCCGCTATCCTCAAGTGCCTTCGAGGCTTTCTCGCATTTCAGTCGCGCCTGCTTGAGTGCCTCAAGCCATCGCTCCAATTGTTCAAGGGCGTTTTGCTGGTAGATTTTGAGTTGCATGGTCAGGGGTATGACGTTCCGTATGGAATGTTGGATTGTTCGGCCTTAATCCCGCGTTCTTTCAACCAGGGTATCAATTCACGCACACCACGCGCCTGGGGACCGAGGATGACTTCGCTGAAACGGAAATGCTCATGAGTCTCCAGGTAAAAGCGCGACCGGGTTTGTGCCGGGTCAACCTGGATATCAGTTGGTTCTTGCGGCGTCTCTGTCTCGTCATAATAACGGACTTGGACCACGCGAACTTCTTTTTCCTCACTGTAGTGGCGTGACTTGAAGAGAAAGCGGATAGTGTCCAACAGGTCGCGGACAAGTTTTCTTAGTTCCTTTTTGTTTTCATTATCTTTTTCGTTGTCAATATGCTCTTTGAGTCGCTTAAGAGATTCTACCAGTTTTTCGCAGGGTTCTTGCTTGTTCCATTTATCGCTGGAAGGGATGCCAGCCAGTTGCATCTCGCGAGTGAGCGGGAATTCTTGAGGGATCTCTTCGTCACTGTAAACAATCTTATAAAGCTCTGGCTTAAGAGGTTGCCTTTCCTCTGGATTTTGACGAGTGCCTTCTGACATGAGCAATTTCGATTGTAATTGTTGCATGGCTCCCGTTTGTGAACTAGGGCTTTTTGCGAACACGGTTCCTTCATGTTTGAAGATCAGACAGGCTCCGGCCGCTTCCTGTCCGTCGTGTTTCCCATACATGCGCCACAAAAACAATTTATCTTTCTCTTCGTTTTTCTTATCTGCTTTGACAAAACTACCGATATAAGCTGGGGATGGATACGGCGGGGCGTCATCTCCGTAAAAACCTTCCTGTACATCTATTCCCGATTCTTTCATGATGTCAAAAAAAACTCGGCCTTCTTCAGGATCATTCATATAAGCAGCATTGTAGAGGCGAAATGGCCCTTTGTCGGCAAGACTTTTGAGTGTATGAAGGGACGTGTAATGAGCAACTTCTGCATTCGGTTGCGGAGAATAGAACTGTTTTTCTTGTATCTCGGAGATTGCCTCTAGAAGCCTGAAATATAGTTCAATGACTTTGGCTCCTTCTTCTTCGGCGCGTTCTTTATAGATATCAGCGATCTGACCTGCGAAATAAATTTCTGGCACTTTGGATTTTGGGACTTGCTCGTCTTTGTTGGCCTCCACAAAATCCTTAAAGGCATCGAGGAAATTCCCGTTCTTGATATATGCGAAACCACGCTCACGGTGCGCAATTGCATAAAAAAGGTGCGCATTGGCATTATTGAGTTCGAACTCTAAGGCCTTGGTGTAATCTGCTATCGCTTTATCATAGTCGCTTTTGATTATGTATGCGAAACCTCGAAAAAGGTATGTCCCTGCAGCCTCGGTATCATCGTGGTGTTGTTCGTCAAGTATCTTGGTAAAATCCTCTATTGCCTTACCATGGTCGCATTTGTAGATATATGCAAGGCCGCGATTGCGGTATGCGAACATGTTATTTGGTTCCAGCTCCAAGTCCTTGGTGAAATCCGCTATGGCTTGGTCATGGTCGTTTTTCTCGATGTATGCAATGCCACGATTAAGGTATGCGGACACATTATTGGGTTCTAGCTCCAAGGCTTTGGCAAAATCCGCTATGGCTTGGTCATACTCGCCTTTCTTGCCGTATGCGATACCGCGCTGAACGTATGCGCGCGCTTTCTCGTGCGGTTCTTGTTCCAGCCCAATGATTTTTGTGCATAAAGGGATCAGTTCATCCAAACGATTATTCGCGGCAAGTTGCTTGGCTTTTTGTTTCAGATCGTCCAGATTTTCGCTCATTGTTGTCCTGGGTTTGTGAGAAAGGTCTCGTGCAGGTAGCAGTAGCGGAGCAGCTTCTGAGACTTACGGGCAGCAAGCCGTAGAACGTGAAAAACTGCGTTTGCTTGCATGCCTCAATCCGGCGGCATGACCGTTGGGAGCCTTGCCGGTCGGGATAGATTTCATAACCGCTTTTTTAGGGCAGCCACCACTTCGGAGGCTTCGCGGCCCTTGATCTTGTCTTTTTCATACGCATTCAAACGCTGATCGAGTTCCGCTCTTTGTTCATCGGTCAGTGGCGGGGCGTCTTGTTGGCAGGTTTTGCGTTGCATAAGCCTTGAGTGATTAAAACAGCGTAGGACCCGTTCCGGGTATGTCACAGGCCGTTATGGCAAGATCTTTACCTCATCTTTTCCATGCATCGCTTGAGGTCTATTGTCTGACCGCTAACTGCCGGCTTTTCAGGTCCGGCACGTTTTGCATCTCATTGTCGTTTGTCACCAGAACGGCATCGTGGCACATAGCAGTGGCGGCAATAATTGCGTCCGGCAACTTGAGCCTTGATTTTCGTCGCAAGCGAATAGCTTCTTCTTTCACATCCTGATCGATGCTATAGATAGTAATGCTGGCAAGCATCTCACGAATCAAAAATTCTTCCGGTGAAGTCATTGCCGGAGAAGATAGCAATTCCATTTCAGTAATGACTGAACACGCGATTTCTCCATCGGGGAGGGGGTCTGTCAGACGATTGTTGAACAGCAGAATGAAAATGTTGGTATCGATCAAAAAACGCTCGGAGTTCATTTGCCCAAACCGCGTTTCCACGAATCTCGAAAGGCACGTTGCCAGGTGACAGGGTCATCAACGTCTCGGAATGCCCGAATCTTGCCGGCGAGATCCATCGGATGGCTTGCCCCTTGCGTTTTCCTGTGATCGTCTTCTTGTAGATGAACAATCACACGGGCCTTTCGGCCAAATGCCTCGCGGAAGGCCGGCGGGAGTTTGCCGTCCGAAGCTATAACTATATTCTTGTCAATTGATTTCATGTTTATTCTCTCTTTATGAGCAAGTGTATCGCACTATTTTTGTCTGTTTATGGCTAGGCTCCTCCTTTTACTTCGCGGATTCTAGCCATTCTATATGCCATACGGCAATCCGCAGAACGTGATGTCCATCTGGGTCAGTTCTTTTTGGCCCATGAATTTGTGGGTGGCGAAGACGATGGCGGGCTTCTGCTTTTTCTTGACTTGCTTGGTGATGCGTTCGGCGCGGTCGCTGTTCAGGGCAGAGTCGGCGCTACGCAGGAAGGCGAGGTCCGGTTCGTAGATCAGATAAAAGAGCCGGTCGCCGGTTTCGCAGAAGAAGCCGTCTTTGTCTTTTGCTTTGCGGATTCTATCCGGTGCTTGGCCGGTGGCGGTGTAGACAAGATGACGGGCCAGGGTTTCGTAGTCAGGCAGGTTCTCCCCGGTGAGCATTTTCTCAGGGCTGATTTCATCGCCCAGCGTACAGTAGGTGAAACTGCCGTCCAGCCCGTTTTTCAGGGTTTCGTCCTTGGCCTTCGGCACGCCTTTGATGACACGGCGAACGCGCTCAGCAGTGATTGTGTCGGCGTAGTCTTCACACTCGACCAGGATGAATTTCCGGTTGCCGCCGTCTTCCTTGTTCAAGGTGAGAACGGCATGGGCTGTCGTGCCGGAGCCGGCGAAGGAGTCGAGAATGATGGAGTCCTTATTCGTAGCAAGTTGAAGGATGCGAGTGAGTAGTCGAACTGGCTTTGGCGTATCAAAAGGGGCTTTCCCTTCGTGGAGAGTTTTTAGTTCCAAAGTCGCTTCCTTGTTGTGACCAGCGAACTTATGGTCCCACCACGTATTCGGCGTAAGACCAGCCTGCGTTTCAGAGAGAAATCTCTTTAACATCGGTCGTCCGGTCCCCGATGTTCCGAATGTAATTCGCTCTTCGTCAAGCCATTTTTGATACTGTTGCTCATTCATACGCCAATAACGATTTGGGGGCGGGTCGAACTTGTTCCCCTTCGGTCCAATGATTGTAAACCGTCCAGCGGCGTATGGCTTGCTGGCTGATAGGTCTTGTGCTCTCCAAGGACCACGAGGGTCGTTGTCAGGATTTTTGTAGTCTGCTTCTTGTTTGGGAGTTCGAGAGAGCTTGTTGACTGAGAAATCGTCAATTGTTTTAGCGTAGCAAACTACGTGGTCGTGCATATCTGACACAAATCCGGCGGTTACATTTGAGACATAACGCTTCTGCCACACAACGTTTGCGACAAAATTCTCCTCACTAAAAATCTCATCCATCACCATCCGCAAGCGGTGCTGTTCGTTGTCGTCGATGGAAATAAAAATCACGCCGTCCTCGGCCAGGAGTTCGCGCAACAGGTGTAGTCGCGGCCACATCATGCACAGCCATTTGTCGTGGCGCTCCAGGTCTTCGCCGTCCACCGGGCTTTTGTCTTTCAGCCACTCCTGCATCATCGGGCTGCTTACGTTGTCGTTGTACGCCCAACCTTCGTTGCCGGTGTTGTAGGGCGGGTCGATATAGATGCACTTGATCTTTCCGGCATAGCGGGGCATCAGCGCCTTGAGTGCGTGCAGGTTGTCGCCGTGAATGATCAGGTTGTCGTCAAGGGAAGGCTTGCTGCCTTTCAGTGGAAGGGACTTTTTGGCGTCCGTCTCAAGAGTCCGTGAAGGAACGGTCAGGTGATGGGAGTAAACGAGAGATTTGCCTTTGAAATCAAGCGTCGGCATGGCAGTCTCACAAATTCATAACATTGGATGGGCAATAGCTGCTGCCATCATCAGGGGCCGGCTACCATATATTAGCGCCCGGTCAGTCAAAATCAAAGTCAATCTGGCGTGGCTACAAAGATCGACTACAAAGACGCCGGATCCCCGATCAAGTCGGGGATGACGGAAAAAAGAAACGGCGAGGCTCTGTCGGGTTACGCCTGTCCTGAGCGACTACGTGCCGGCATCGTGGCGTTGTATTTGGCCTTTCCACTTCAAGATGTTTGTGT
>JAPPLK010000036.1 GCA_028819435.1 Nitrospira sp. | reverse complement strand
CGGCAAGACGAGCGTGCTCAAAGAAGCGCCGCAACGTGTTGAGCGTATCGGTCTGGTATTGTTTGAGTTGCACGATTCAGACCCTCTCACCCACAGAATGAACCTCCTATCCGTTCGTCCTGACCCTTCGACTCCGGCCTCAAGAGGCCTACGCTCAGGGGGAACGGCTTCTCTCACGTTCGTCCTGAGCGTAGCGTTAGCGAAGTCGAAGGATGGACGGGGAGTATCTCAAACAGTCTCTTTCCTTATGTCCGCACTTTCACGTCATACGGCATCTGCTTGAAGACGATGCCTTCCCGGTCGAGTGTTGCCGAAGTCAAACGCGACTGTTCACCGTAGACCGTCAGTTGTCCCTCAAATCCAGGCTGGACGCGATCAATCTCATCCCGAATCCGCGCCAAGGTCGTACGGGTCAGCACGTTGCCGCCAGCCGGTCGTTTGTCGCCTAGGATGCCGTTGTAGAGCAAGGCGTAAGCGCGGTCATCGCACAGGCCCAGCAATGGCGAGTCGCCCTTGCCGTTCCACGGACGCCGTGTCTCACTGAACCACACGTGAGCAGCCAACGTCGGAAAGCGGATGTCCTGCCGGATTTGGCCTTGCTCATCGAACACGGTAGGGCCGAGCCGGTAGAACCGGAAGCCACCGCCGCCCTGCCAACCGACGGATTTGGAAATACCGCCCTGTTCGCCGTCAATGACTTGTTGCAGACGAGGCACGCAATGCGTCACGGCATGTTCACCCATTTCAACGCTGATATAGCGACGCCCCATCTTGTGCGCCACTGCAGCAGTCGTGCCGGACCCAAGAAAGGAGTCGAGCACGAGGTCGCCGGGGTTGGTGGCGATATGAAGAATACGTTGAATGAGGCGTTCGGGTTTGGGAGTTGAAAATGGTGTCTCTCCAGGAAAGAGTTGAGTCGTTTCACTCTTCGCTTGCCCAGTGCTACCTACTTCTTTATGTAGCCATAACGTCGATGGGACAAGCCCTTGCTGAACCTCTGACAAGAATTTCTTTACTCGTGGCACATTATTGCCCGCTGGACCGAACCATATGCGGTTGTCTTTAACCATTTCATCGAAACGTTCTTCTGTATACAGCCAGCACCTTCCCGGAGGAGGATCAACGAGCCGTCCTGATGGCGTTTTCACCGTGAAAAATTGCTCCTTTCGCCGTCCCTTTTCAGCTTTCGCATGGGCTGGAAGTGAAGACCAAGGGCCTCTCGGATCGTCGTCTGGATTTTTGAACCGATCAAGCTGCTGGTCTGAAGGGGGGAGGACATTGCGGAATTCTCTCCATATCTCTCTATCCCGCGCAAAAAGAACTATATGGTCATGGACAGCCGAGACATCAGTTCGGTTTTCCCGTGTATGTGTTTTCTGCCAAAATACATTCGCAATGAAATTTCTTCGTCCAAACACTTCATCCATCACGACCTTGAGGTAATGCGCTTCATTGTCATCAATCGACACCCAAATTGAGCCGTCCTCGGCCAGCAACTCGCGCAGCAGTTCCAGACGCGGCCACATCAGTGCCAACCATTGCGTATGTTCCAGATTATCGTCGTAGTGCTCGAAGGCCGAGCGGGTATTGTACGGCGGGTCAATATAGATGCACTTCACTTGCCCGGCATAGAAAGGCAAGAGCGCTTTCAACGCCTCCAGGTTATCACCCTGAATCAGCATGTTCGCCGCGTCCGACCCCCCAGTTGATAACTCGGGTGCCTCTTCCAACAACCGATACGGCACGCGCGCAGCCGCGCGTAGGTCATCGTCACGTGTCAACCAGTTCAATGTCGGCATAGGTTATTGTCCGTTGTCAGCTTTCGTGACCTCCGACATGGCCTCTTCGTATTCGGCAATCCATCGTTCAGCTTCTTCTTTGGTGTAGGCTCTGGTAGTGGCCTCGCTGCCATGCGGTAGTTGATTGCTAGCTGGTTTGTCGATGTGAGGTTGCAGTTTCACTCTTAACAGCCCTGCTTTTTGATCGGACAAATCCTTGACGATGTAGTCTAAATCTTCGTAACTCAATCCACCCGCGAAAGTCACTTCGGATAGATCACTTTCTTGGTTTATCGCATTTCTCATACGATCAGCAAAAGGTGATGTCATATCTTCCACATAACTTCTAACACCGTGTAGTCGTGCAGAACGAAGCTTTGCTCCTTGCAGGTACGTTTCGATCAGAAGAGCCCCCTGTAAGTGTGCTCCGGTCAGATCCGCACCGTACAGGTATGCCGCACTTAGGTCAGCCCCAGGGAGGTGCGCTGTGCTCAGAAGAGCCTCCTGCAGGTATGCCCTGGTCAGGTCCGCCCCGTGCAGACGTGCGCCATTCAGATGAGCCTCGTGCAGACGCGCCATCTCTAGGGAAGCCCCCTGTAGGTGTGCCGACATCAGAATAACCCCTTGCATGTGCGCTTGGCTCAGGTCAGCCTCCTGTAGGTGCGCTTCTCTCAGGGTAGCCTTCTCCAAGTGTGCTTTGCTCAGAGTAGCCCAGGGCAAGTGCGCTTTGGTCAGATCTGCCCTGTGTAGGTGCGCTTCGAAAAGCTTAGCCTTGTACAGGTTCGCTCCCACAAGGTTGGCACCCTGCAGGCGCGCCTTGTTCAGCTTGGCCCCGTTCAACCAGCTTCCCTGCAGATTGATGTGACAGCCCTTAAAGACCTCGTGTTCTTGCACGAACAACAGAGTCAGCAGGCTTTGGACTTCTTCCGAGGGGTTGAAAGGGTAGTCTTCTCGATATTTTCCTCCACCCGTTGTTTGGCGGATGTGAGCACAGAGAATGTCTAGGACGGTCTGGTGTAAGTCTTTAGCTTCATCCGTCGTGTCCTTCGCCAAATGGAAAAGTTCATAAGCCCCGCCCAAACGCACAGAGACGGATTGATGCCCCAGATGCTCAATGGCGTTTTTGAAACGTTCTTGACGTTGCCCCTGCTCGGCGTTCTCGTTGGCCTTAGCTTGTTCTTCCGTTGCCTTGGCTTGTGCTTTGGCAGTTTCCTCCAGTGCTTTAGCGCGTTTATTGGCTATCACGGCTTGCCAAACAAGTAAGATGCCGCCAAAGCCGATTCCAAGAAATTTTAAGATTTCGTTTTTCTCGGACAAACCTAAAAGTTGGCCGATACACACTTCAACGGTCTTGGATAACATGACGGCCCCGAGAACCAGAACCGCCAACGATACAAAGACAACGAGGCGTATCGAATTGAAAGGAATAGGTTTCATCAAGGATTTCGTGGTAGAGTCACCAAATTCTGATTCGGTATATTGCGGGCTGACACGCAGGTCAGACCCTACATTAGCGGTGAGCCGCTTTTCCGTAACCGCTCCTGACCGCCGTTTTGACGGCTTCCGGTGTCGGGGTGCCGGGACCACATTTGTCGTCTTCGACCCGACTCAGGACAGTTCCTTCGACTTCAGGCGCGTTGCGCCTTGCGCTCCCTTCGACTCCACTACGTTACGCTCAGGGTGAACGGAGAGGGGACCGTTTGTCCTGAGCGTAGCGGAGCGAAGTCGAAGGACGAAAGGGGAGTATCTCTAATCGTTATCCTTCCTATCTTGGCTTATCGTCAAATTCCAACATCATCAACTCCCAAATAGATCGTCATTGGGTATGTTCCACGGGGAATTATATACTTGTCGCTGCCACCAACATACCCTCTTGCGATCTACCAGATGATTGAGAGGAAGACAGAAGTGAGAGCAGTACACTGGATTAATTGCCCCTTGGGACGGTGCTGGTGGAGGTGAGGGGTATGAGTATTAGTTGGCCGGAGGTTTTGGATTTTGAACTTTCTTTTTGGCGTCAGTCGGCCATTGAACGTCTCTACATTCATCGGCATGACGCAATAATTCTGGTGAAAGTGTTTGATTTGGTAATCGAACGATAACAATTTGGAGCCCGGAAATTCGACCGTATTTCATTGCTGGCACACAATCCGTATCACCTGAGATAAGAATAATGCGATCTACAGATTTCGAAATGGAAAAATTGGCAATATCAATACCCAGCCGCATATCGACGCCTTTTTGTTCAAAAATTGGAGAAAAATCGTCATCAGAAAGGGGAATATTTGAGGTAGGCATCTTTGTGAGTTTGAAGCCTCTAAATTTTAGAACGCCTTGCCGAACGGCAACAAAATTTTTCGTTGCCAGACTACTTAACCAATCATTTGCTTTATATTCATGTGGTTTTCCAGACACGGGAAGAGTAACTTTCCCCTGATAGCGATTGCAGTCATAATATAAGACTCTGAAAAGTTGTTCATCGCGCTGAGGAATAGAAAAAATCATCTTTTCAATAAATGTTTCATCGTAATAATACGTTTGTTTTTTTGCTACTTCTCTTAAGTAGCCACCATCAATGAGAATAGCTATTTTCGCCATGTTTTTTATTCCTTTGTGCAAATAAAGAAAAGCCCCCGCATGTTTCCACGCGGGGGCAGGAGACCGCCTACGGTCATACGGATAACGCTCGCCTACGAGCCTAGCGGATTATGTTGAAAATATAGTGTAAATTGTGTCCCCTGTCAATCAGGCTGTTGATAAGCTATTAATAGCAGGCCAATGAATCCATTGAAACGCCGCCTACTCGGGACCCCGTAACCCATTCCTATCCTCCTTTTCCGTTCTGCTGGTGAGGGAATTTAGAGATCCGGTCTGGTTACTCCGCTGGCACCGGCTGGCCTTAACTATTTAGCTATTTCTGTACCGCGGTCGCGTTCGATCAAGGCCACGTCGTATTGGCTTTGGAGTTCGAGCCAGAAATGGGGACGATTGCCGAAGTAGCGGCCAAGCCCCATCGCGGTTTCGACGGTAATCGACAGGTGGCCATTCAAGATGTCCGTGATACTACCGGAGGGCATGCCGAGGGCTAATGCCAACCGATTGGCGCTCAAGTTGCGCGCCTCAAGTTCGCGCTTCAACAATCTGCCGGGGTGTGCGATAGGGCGCATGGTTTTATCCTCTATGGTTATTGTCCATTATCGGATTTCGGAACCCCTGACATGGCTTCTTCGTATTCGGAGATCCATCGTTCGGCTTCTTCTTCGGTGTAGGCTCCAATAATAGCGCCGCTGTTTTCCGGCAGTTTGTTGCTTTCCGGCTTGCCGATGTGGGGTTCCAGTTTCTCTCGCAGATCTTTCTTTGCATTTTCATTGAGCAATTCTTCGACGAGAGAATCCATGTCTTCCCTGTTTAATCCTCCCTCGAATATCGCGGCATGAGACAAGGATTCTTTGCCGATCCAATATTTTATGTGCTCTGCGAAAGGCATGCCAAGGTCCTCGTAATGAATTCCTTCCAGATGCGCGAAGCTAAGATTCGTTTCTTGCAAACGCACTTCCATAAGAGAAGTTCCTTGTAGCTGTGCGCCAGGAAGAAGCGCCACTTGCAGCTTCGCTTCCACAAGATCAGCTCCATACAGGCGTGCGTGTTCAAGAATAGCTCTTTGCAAATGGGCTTTCTCAAGCCGCGCTCCGTGCATGTGCGCTCCCCCAAGTTCAGCCTCTTGCAGGGATGCTTCCACAAGGTTAGCTCCGTGTAGTTTCGCTTCCTGCAACTCAGTGCCTTGTAGGTACGCTTCTACGAGATTGCTTCCTTGTAGGCGCGCTCTTTTGAGATTGGCCCCGTTCAGCCAGCTTCCCTGCAGATTGATGTGACAGCCCTTAAAGACCTCGTGTTCTTGCACGAACAGCAGAGTCAGCAGGCTTTGGATTTCTTCAGAGGGTTTCCACTTATGCTTTCCTTCTTGATACTCGGCTTTGCCCGTTGTCCGGCGGATATGGGCACAGAGAATATCCATGACGGTCTGGCGCAAATCTTTATTGTCCTGCGCTAGATGGAAGAGTTCGTAGGCACCACCTAGGCGCACCGAGTCTGAGGCATGCCCCAGATGTTCAATGGCGTTTTTCAGGCGTTCCTGCCGCTGCCCCTTCTCGGTGTTTTGGTTGGCCTTTGCCTGTTCTCTCGCCGCATTCTCCATGGCCTTGGCGCGCCTATTGGCTATGACGGCTTGCAGAGCTAGCAAAATACCACCCATGCCGATTCCGAGGAAGGTTAGGGTATCGTTTTTCTTGGTCGAACCCAAAAGTTGGCCGATAAATTTTTCAACAGTTTCGGAGACCATGATGGTCACAAAAGCCGAAAACAGCACGATAAGAAGAATGCATAGAATGGTTAACAAAAAGGTCAACAAAGGATTCGTTTTGACCCATTGAATCAGATTTGTATCGGCAGTGTTTTTAGTGCTCATGTCAGCGTTTCTTTCAATCAGCCAGCAAGTACCAGGCAAGTAGCGTAACCTGTTGAAATGTAAGAAATTTTATTGCGTAACATAGGCCGCTCTGTGTCACGGAATCAAGTACCCAGCAAGCACCTTTCCCATCGGTCCTTCCCAAAGGTGTTGTGACGTTGCTTGCCAAGGGATGAAAAGGGGGACGCGCTGGTCTCCAGCCCTGTTGCGGATTACTACGGCTATGCCCCCTCACCCCAACCCTCTCACAGCGGGAGAGGGAGAAGGAACTCACCCGACCTACAACGACTGAACAGTGTACTCTTCCAGCAGAAGTGAGTCTGGCTTTCCAGAAGAGACATCAAGAACTTCTGGCGAAAGGGTATACGATGTTGTTTCGCCCGTCGTTTGAAGATGTGGGTCGACGTGATACAGCGTGATGCTTTTCACGATCCGATGTGCTTCTTTACTCATCGGGTGCTACGTTATTTCTTGACGGGCTTGGAACGTCCTTTGGTGGGCTTCGGTTTGCTGGCCGGTTGATGGGTGGCGATCTGTTTCGCTAGGTGATCCAAGGCTTGTTTAACGGACGGATTTAGGCTGTGTTACGAATGAATGTTGGCACGATTCTTTTCTATGAATTTCTCTATTTCCTTTGGGGTCATATTGCATTTGTTTTTGAGGATGTCACGGACATGCCTCTCATGAAGTTTGGTTCTTCCTTTCGGTAGAAAGATATACTTTTTGCCATCCCAATAGGTTACTTGCTTCTTCTTTTCGCAATCGTATTTGAACCCATACGTCTCAATATGGCGAATCAACCAAACAGGGCTTCCCATCCTTCACGCCCCAGCCGAAGACAGCACGGGCACGCTACTGAAATTCATCGGCAGAGGCAGGACTTGGCAGTCAGTTTTCCCACTTCCGGATAAGTTTACTTGCCGAAGAGTCAGCCCTCGCTCCCTTAAATACTCAACGAGAAGACCCTTCTCATGAAGGCTTTCGAGCACCATTTGCATTACTTCGACGATTTCATTGATTTGTTCTTCCTGAGAATCAGACACCAACTGCACCGTTAAATCGAGGGCCTCAAGTGCTGCAATCCACGTCCCATCTTTTTCTTGTGTGACTTTCCAGGTAATAGGGCCAGCCTTTTTTTTCGTTCCTTGCGGTGCCATGACTGCTCTCCGAGATTATGGTGGAGTATTGGGTGATATTAGACTGTGCTATGACTATCTCCCATCAGGTATGGCCTGTCAAGGGAATATCGGCGTGATTGATTAACTCCCTGTTTCCATTCTGCTACCGCCACCTGTTTATCCCTACGTTCAGCTTCTTCTTCGGTGTATGCGCCGGTAATGGCACCGGAGTTTTCGGCAGTTCATTCCTTTCTGGCTTGCCAATATGAGGTTCCAATCCCGTAGTGGCGAAGTCGAAGGGAATTACTGAACATTTACAATTCCTGCGAAAGCAGGAGGCG
>JAPPLK010000109.1 GCA_028819435.1 Nitrospira sp. | reverse complement strand
CCCATGATGCCGCCGCCGCCCCACACCCACAGGATCAGGGGATTGATCACGCCCCGGGCGACCGCCACGCCGTCTGCGGACACGTCCGGCATGGTGAGAAAAATATGCCCCATATTTTTGGCGTAGATGGCGGATTCGGTTGTCGGGGTCTGCGACGCATCGTACACGCGCTTCTGCGGGCGCAATTTGGTGAGCAGCGTATCGCCTTCGTACAATTCAAACACGCCTTCCTGCGCGCTCCAGTTTTTTCCCCGTACGTCGTGAATCCGTTCGAGTTTCACCCGGTAGTCATCGATGACGAACTCATCGCCCACGCGCATCGACACCACCTTCTCGGTCTGGTACACGGTCGAAGCAATAATGCCGACGACCAGGACCAACACGCCCGCGTGCGTCACGAGGCCTGCGTAGCGGCGTTGATTGGCCGTGAAAGCCGACAGAAAACCCTTGAGCAGGTTGATGGACTCCCTGCGTGCGTATAACGAGGAAATCTTGCCGACGTCGATAAAGATGGCCGCGCCTGAAAAGCCCACGACGAACGCGCCGGTCAAGGCAAAGACACTGCGGATGCCGAGGGCGAACAACGTGACAATGGACACGACGCCCGCGACGACCGGGATCAGGAAGTTTTTCTTCAAACTGGCCTGGGACGCCTTACGCCATGGAATATAAGGGCCGACGCCCATCAGAAACAGGAGACCCAGCGCGATCGGCATGAACACTGCGTTGTAATACGGCGGTCCCACGGTGACCTTCGATCCCTGCCAGGTTTCGATCATGAGCGGGTACAGGGTGCCGAGAAAGACGGTAGCCGTCGCCACCAGGAAGAAGAGATTATTGAAGAGAAACACCGATTCCCGTGACACCATGGAATCCATTTCGATCTGACTCTTCAGCTTGTTGGCCCGCAGCATCAGGGACCCGAAGGCAATGCCGATGATCGTGGTCACGAATATCAGGATGTACAATCCCCGTTCCGGATCGGTGGCAAACGTATGGACCGACGTGAGGACGCCGCTTCGCACCAGGAACGTACCGATCAGCGAAAGCGAAAACGTGACGATGATGAGAAACAGGTTCCAGACCTTGAACATCTTCCGTTTTTCCTGGACCATCACGGAATGCAGGAAGGCGGTCCCGACCAGCCACGGCATAAACGAAGCGTTCTCAACCGGGTCCCATCCCCAGTAGCCGCCCCAGCCCAATTCGTAATAGGCCCAGTAGCCGCCCAGCAGAATCCCCGTAGTCAGGCACACCCACGCGAAGATCGTCCACCGTTGGGTCACCTTGATCCATTCCTCGCCCAGCCGGCCGGAGAGCAGCGCCGCCATGGCAAAGGAAAAGGGAATCGAAAACCCGACGTAGCCCATGTAGAGCATCGGCGGGTGCATGACCATGGCCGGGTCCTGGAGCAACGGGTTCAAGTCCTTGCCGTCCGGTGGCGCGGGGATCAGCCGGTCGAAGGGGCTCGAGAGAAAAAGAATCAGGAGCAGGAAGCCCAGGATGACAAGGCATTCCATGCCGATGAGGTACGGCATGATGGCCGGCTGGGTTCGCCAATGGAGCCACACGGCAATCGTGCTGAACGCGGACAGGATGAAGACCCACAACAGGAGCGAGCCTTCATGGCCGCCCCAGACCGCCGCGATGGTGTAAAACAAGGGGAGTTGCGAATTCGAATTGGTGGCGACGTAATGGACGGAAAAGTCACGCGCGAGAAACGAATAAATCAGCGCGGCCATGCCCACGGCCAGCAGAATGAAAATGAGCGTCAGGGCCATGCGCCCGGCGCGGACCCAGTCCGCGTTGTGCGTCCGGAGCGCCAGACCGGACGACGCAACCCCGAACACGGCCAGCACCAACGCGATGACAGCGGAAAAATGTCCGATTTCAATAATCATGGGATTCTTGCCGATTTGATGGGGACCCGAAAACGCCCGTGCCTCCAGGTATCAGACCTGACGCCACAATTCGCCGACGTGTAGCGAAGCGGAGCGTCCGGGTGAAATTGCCTTGTCAGGGCTCATCGCTCAGATGGTTCACCAGGCTTGGAGTGTTTTAATTCAAAGCTACGGACAATGACGTAGGCGATTAATGCCACGATAAAGACAACCAGGTACAGCCACGCAAGGCTTTGCAGTGTTTCGATAATGGTGCGATACACCTCTAACGTCCAGCGTTCCGAATTCAGGACCAGCATTTCTTTATCTTTATGTGGAGCGCTGATATAGCGCTCCAATTGATAAATTCGAACGCCGCCTGATATGCCGACGACGTAGGCTGCAAACGTAACATATTTTTGCCACACACTACTGATTGAATCCTGAATGATTCGAGAAAATATCGACGCGACGGGTTTGTCGAACGTTCTCACCACGAAGAACGAAACGGCTGACGCAAGCAAGAAGGTAACGATCAGTAACGTAAAGAACATGATGTTTCCATATTTTCTAAATGTTCACGTCCGACAACGGAAAAACGTGTAATTTCAACGATCATATCAGGATCACCGACAATCCACCCTCACCTCTATCCTCTCCCGTCAAGGGAGAGGACGGTTCAAGTGTGGGAGAGGGTTAGGGTGAGGAAGCGTTATTCCACCAGCGATTTCATGAAATCCTTGCGAGGGAGTTCCACTCCCGCGCGTTTCAATTCGATGGGCATGTAATCTTCGGAATGTTTGGCCATGATCAGGTTGGATTCGAATCGATGTTCGCCGGTCCAATATCCTTCGACCACGGCCCCCTGGCCTTCCTTGAACAGGTCCGGCGGGATACCTTCAAAGGTGACGGGAATCGTGGCCTCCCCATCGGTCAACTGAAAGGTCAGCCCCAGTCGATCGGGATACGTTTCCATGCTCCCTTCGACGACCATGCCGCCCACGCGCACCTTTTTCTGATAGTAGTCGGTGGTAAAGGCTTTCACTTCGGAGGGAGTAAAAAAATATACCACGTTTTCCCCGAAGTTCCCCAAGGCGAGGTAGCCCAAGGCTCCGCCCACCAGAAGGATACTGACCACCATACCGATTTTTTTCTTTCCAGGCATCATTTGTTCTTTACAATTTCCACCCTCACCTTAATCCTCTCCCATCAAGGGAGAGGAAATTCGGAGGAGGAAACTTTAATTCCTCCTTCCCGACGGGCCAGGAAAGTCTACTCCTTCACCTTTGACGGGAGAAGGGTAATCTCTTTTCCCCCTCTCCCTTGACGGGAGAGGGCTGGGGTGAGGGTGAGTCAGGAGAAGGTGAACTCTGCTGCAAGGCCACAAGAAGGGCCTCTTGTACAGCCTCCGCCTCGGCCAGGATTTCGTGGTTCCAGAACCGTAACACCTGGAAGCCTTGAGACTCCAGCCAAGTAGTCCGGTCAGTGTCGTACAGGGCTTGCTCCTGATGGTGGCCGCCATCCACCTCAATGACTATTTTTCTTTCAAAGCAAACAAAGTCGGCAATGTACTTGCCGAGAGGCACTTGTCGGCGAAACTTGTAACCTGCCAGTTGACGGTTTCGAAGATGTTTCCATAGGGCCTGTTCGGCATCGGTTGAGTGTTGCCGAAGTTCTTGGGCTTTTGCCGGCTTGTTCATCACCCTCACCTTAATCCTCTCCCATCAAGGGAGAGGAAATTTTCTTCCTTCTTTTCTGGGCATATATCACTCCTCCTCGTACAGTTTGGAGGTTTTGATTTCGTCATACAAGAAGTTGACTCGCCGGTTCATGGCGAACAGCAACAGCGCCAACGGCAAGAGACCCAGGAGATAGGCGCCGGCGATAAATCCATAGTTCGGCACGATCCCGATATCGCGGGCTTCGAATACCTGCGTGGCCGCGTTCCACCTCCCGATCAGGATCAGGATCTTTAGCTCCCGCAGGTTATCCGGTGGCGGGCCTTCATACTGCACCTGAAGCGAGGCGCTTTCCCCAAGCAGGGTGAACGTGGCTTCTCCGGCTCCGTGGGTTTCAAGCGTGCCGCCTTGTACCATGCCCAGGACCCGGATATCACCCGCGGGAGCTTCCTGTTTGACCTGTCGAGGGGCAAGATTCGCCAGGTTGTCCCGATAGTGGTTATAGGTGAGCACGATTAGCACGATCGCGACAACGCACACGCCGCCCCATCGGATGTACAAATTCGTCATGAATCGAATTTCGACAGGTGAAACTGGCTCAAGAGGCGCCCTTTTTTCGCGTGAAGCAAGCGATCGAGATAGAGTAACTGCGTGCGGACCATCAACATGTACGAAAACAGCAAGGACATGCCGACGCTCATGAACAACAGGGGCACCAGGAGGCCCGAAGAAATGCTCACTCCACGCATGGAAATGGATTGCGGCTGGTGCAGGGTTCGCCACCATTCCACGGAAAAATGAATGATCGGGAGATCGACGAACCCGACAATGGCGAGGATGGCGCCGTAGCGCGCTTCCTTTTCGGGATCGTCGACGAAGGTTCGCAGCATGAGATACCCGATCAGAATCAACAAGAGCACCGTAAAGGAAGTCAGGCGGGCATCCCACGTCCACCACGTGTCCCACGTCGGTTTGCCCCATATCATGCCGGTCCCCAGTGCGAGCGCGGTAAACACGGCGCTGAGCGCGGCCACGGCCTGACACATGTTGTCTACGATCGGGTCGCGTTTCCACAAGTACCAGAGGCTACCCACCGCCAATACGGTATACCCGAGCAGGGAAGTATGGGCGAGGGGCACGTGGATGTACATGATCCGCACCACTTCACCCTGGTAGTAATCCGGGGGCGACCCGATGAGCCCCAGGTAGAGGCCGGCTACCAGGCACAGGACGGCGCCTCCTCCGAACCAGCCTTCAAACCGTTGGACTTTGCGGATAACCCGATGAATGGTCATTGTGACTTATGGAACCTCTGATTTACTGCACTATCGGGTGCATGGCTGCGTTGTGTCCTCACTCAACCCTCACCTATCTCTCTGATAAGCCTCGGGTTTCGCTCCGGGACGCCTTGCCCTGCATCCCGCTATCACAATAACTCAGAGGTTCCTTATGAATCCATGACAAACTCGAACATCCAGAACGAGACGACCGTAAAGACCACGTCGTATATCACGAGAAGCTCCAGCCACTGTTCATACATGGCCAGTGGATCCCCGTTGAGGGCGCCTTTCGTGGCTTCGACCGCAGCGATCATCACGGGAACCACCAGGGGAAGGAGGAGGATCGGGAGCATGACTTCACGCGCCCGAATTTGCACCGTCAGAGCCGAAAACAGCGTCCCTATGGCGGAAAGTCCCACGGTTGCCAAGAAAAATACTAACAGAAGGAGCGAAATCTCTTCAACGACCTCCAAATTGAAAAGGATCACAAACATCGGAAATAAAAGGATTTCCACCAGGAACATGAACGCGAAATTCGCCGCGACCTTGCCGAGATAGATGGCCCCTTTTGCTTCCGGCACCATCTGGAGAGCTTCCAGGCAATCATTTTGCAGTTCCGTGGAAAACGACTTGCCCAACCCGATGATTCCGGTAAAGGCAAAGGCGACCCACATGATCCCCGCAATGACTTCGCGCGCGGCTTGCTGGTCCATGGAAAAGCTGAAGCTGAAAATCAGGATGACGATGAGGGCGAAGAACACCATGGAGGAGATCGTCTCCCGGCTTCGCAGCTCGGTGACGAAATCCTTCCATACGATCCAGCGGATGACGTTAAACGAGGTCATCTGACTGCAACTCCTCGATAGCCGTTTCCTGTAATGCCCCATGCCGCAGGATGCCGGCCCGGCTGGCAATCGGACGCGTTTTGTCGTAATCGTGCGTGGACAGGAGCACGGTGCCGTTGTCCGAGAGGCGTTCCCGAACGTATTCCCGCAGGATTTCGGTTCCGGCCGTATCCAGCGCGGTAAATGGCTCGTCCAGCAACAGAATTTTGGGGTTTGCCAACATGGTTTTAGCCAGGGCCAATCGTTTCTTCATCCCTGCGGAATAGTGCCGGACTTTCATGTCGGCAAAGGCGCCGATAGTCACGCGGTCCAATGCGCGCTTCACGTCCCGGTCCGTGGGGTGGTGGCCCCGTAGCGCGAGGGCGAACGCCAGATTTTCCCTGGCATTCAATTCATCGTACAAATGCGTGCCGTGGGCTAAAAACATGAGGTTGGCGCGAATGGCCTCTTTGTCCTTGAGCCCATGCATGCCGAGTATTTCAAAATGCCCCGTACTGGGCCGTTCAAGCGTGGCCAGAACTTTCAATAACGTGGTCTTGCCGGAACCATTTGGTCCGAACAGGGCAAAACATTCGCCTTCCGCGATGGCCAGGTTCACGTCGCGTAAAACCTGGAAATGTCCGTAGGTTTTACCGATGCCGTGACAAGCAATCATGGAAAGGAGGTACGTCGTTGATGGCGGTTACGGGAAAATCAGGGAAAGGACGCGCCCAGCGGTTACCATGTCGGACAACCTGTCCCGGTTGTCTCAATAAGGCACTATACTGAATGGTCAGGCCCGTGTCCACATAGGGACTCGTATCAGGAGCGTAAGCTGGTCACGTTCGTCCTGAACGGTTGACGGTTTCTGGAATTCCTGAATAAGATAAAATTCGGTCGGGTAGACGTGTTCGTGCAAGAAACAGGCTGGTTCAGTGTATGATATAAAGTTGGATAACGTTGATTACTGTGAACAAAACGGGGGCGCACTCCTGGAAACAGGTCGTGATCTGTTCCCTGGCGTTGTGGTGTGTTGCATCGGGAACGGCCTGTGATTCAGGGTATTCGGATGAGCGTCGAGAACAACCTTCGGTGAAATCCGTTGCCGTTCGCCGGGTCCCACCGGACATGGGGTCTCAGGCTCCTGATTTTCAACTCATTGACTTGCAGGGGAATTGGCAGGCGCTTCCGGATTATCGCGGCAAGGTGGTGCTGCTGAACTTTTGGGCGACGTGGTGTGGCCCGTGCCGCGTCGAAATGCCGAGCATGGAACGTGTCTATCAGGATTTGAAGGACGAAGGCTTCGCCATCCTTGCGATCTCTTCCGACCCGCAGGGAAGCATCGTGACCCGGCCGTTTGTCTCAGCCCAGGGGCTAACCTTTCCGATCCTGCACGATTCGGATTACCAGGTGAGTGGCAGTTATGGCGTCCGCACGCTGCCCATGAGTTTCTTGATCGATCGAAACGGCACGTTGAACCAACGCGTGTTCGGAGCGCGGGACTGGAACAGTGCGGAGGCGCGTGAATTGATCCGCGGCCTTCTCCGGGAGTCGTAACGCAATGATCGACGCCATGAACCCCGTTTCCCTGTTTGCCGCCTTCAGTGCGGGCTTTCTGTCCTTCATCTCGCCCTGCGTGTTGCCGTTGGTTCCTTCCTACGTCTCCTACATCACCGGGCTCTCCCTGGAGCAGTTGGTGGATGCGTCCGAGCGGCAACGTTTTCGCAAGGCCATTATCCTGAATTCGTTCTTGTTTGTGACGGGCTTTTCTTCCGTGTTCATTGCGTTTGGCGCCTCCGCCAGTTTCGTGGGGCAAGTGCTGTATGAATATCAGGATCTCATCAGGAAAATCGGAGCCGTGGTCATTATTGTGTTTGGGCTTTACCTGTTGGGCCTGCTCAAGTGGAACGTGATGATGACCGAGCGCCGGCTTTTCTCGTTCGGCAGCCGACCCGTGGGGTACGTCGGATCGTTCCTGATCGGGACGGCCTTCGCCGCCGCGTGGACGCCCTGCGTCGGGCCTATTCTGGGGGCGATTTTGGCCTATGCCAGTACCACGGAATCAATGCAGTTGGGCATTTTGCTCCTGGCGTCCTATTCCTTGGGGTTGGGACTACCGTTTTTTGTCACCGCCTTCAGCGTCGATCGCTTCCTCAACTATTTTCAAAAAGCCCGTCATTACCTCCACGGAGTTTCTCTCGCCAGTGGCGCCTGCCTGGTCCTGGTCGGCGTGATGATTTACATCGATTCCCTG